>JBBSIY010000242.1:0-5966 GCA_038257785.1 Lysobacterales bacterium | reverse complement strand
TGCGTGTCGCGATGACGGCAGGGATCGCGCTGCGCTTTCCTGCCGCGGCCGCACGCGCTTGGTGGCGTGGGCAGAGGCGGTCCAGCGCACGTTCGAGCCCAGCAAGCTCGCGCTAGGGCAGCGGCGTCAGGCTTACATCATCAATGTAAATCTCACCGGGGCCATACAGCACGATGAGCACCTCAAGGTCTGCGCGACCGGCCAGGATCTCGATATCGAGGGTCTTTGACAGCCAGCTTGCGCTGAGCTCGCTGGCCTCAAGTTTGCGTTCAAAGTGCTGCGCGGGGCGGCCGCCGCCAGTGATATCGACATTCAGCGCCACGTGCTGCACGACACCGATGCTGCGAACATGCGCTTCTAGGCGATAGCGGCCAGCTTCTGCCAACTCAGTAACAACATTCTGCGCGAGTGCGCCGTAGGCCTCGTCGATCGCCTGCTTCACCTCGATCCCAAGCACGCCTGATCGCGCAAACTCCGGCCCTTGCGTTGCGATGTAGCTGTCGGGCGTTGCATGGACGTAGAGCACCCACGGCTTATAGCCGAGATCGGTCGATTCAAAATCACCATTCTTCAACAAGCTAGTCGTCAACAAGCTCGGCGCAGTGGACGAAGCGGCGGCCACGTTGCCGACCGGCGGGCTCGCCTGTTGCTGCTCTGGCTCAGATGAGCAAGCGACGGATGTCATTAGTAAGAACAAGGCCGCACTGCGCAGACCAATACGCGCGCCGCCTAGTGTTCGATGCGTGGAAGTCATGGTGTGAGTTGACGTCATCGGACTTGTCTCTTCTGGATGTGCATTGAGGTGGATGCAAACGGAGGGAGCAACTGACCCTTACTTCAGCGCCTTAAAGCGTAAACGATGCGGCCTGGCACCTTCTTCACCGAGGCGGCGCTTCTTGTCCTCTTCGTATTCGCGGTAGTTGCCCTGGAAGAACTCGACATGGCTGTCGCCTTCAAAGGCGAGTATGTGCGTAGCAATACGGTCGAGAAACCAGCGGTCATGGGAGATAACTAAAGCACAGCCGGGGAACTCGAGAATGGCATCTTCTAGCGCGCGCAGCGTTTCGATGTCGAGATCGTTACTCGGCTCATCGAGCAGCAGCACGTTGCCGCCCTGCAACAGCGTCTTGGCGAGGTGCAGGCGGCCGCGTTCACCGCCCGACAGCGTGCCGACCAGCTTCTGCTGATCCTGACCCTTGAAGTTGAAGCGACCGAGGTAGGCACGTGACTGAATCTCGACCCCGTTAATCGTCAGGATGTCGGAGCCACCGGAAATTTCCTGCCAAACGTTGTGGTTGCCCTCGAGCGAATCGCGGCTCTGATCGACATAGGCGAGCTTAGCCGTTGGCCCCAAAACGACTTCACCGCTGTCAGGGGTCTCCTGCCCAATCACCATGCGGAACAAAGTCGATTTGCCGGCACCGTTGGGTCCGATAATGCCGACGATGCCGCCGTTCGGAATGATGAAGCTCAGATCATCGATCAGTAAGCGATCGCCGAAGCGCTTGCTGACGTTCTTGAACTCAATGACGTTGTTGCCTAGGCGCTCGCCCGGTGGAATGAATATCTCGTTTGTCTCGTTGCGACGCTGGTAGTCGACCGACTGCAGCTCCTCGATCTTGGCCAAACGCGCCTTACCCTTGCTGCGTCCGCCTTTGGCATTCTGCCGCGCCCACTCCAACTCTTTCTGGATCGCTTTTTGGCGCGCCTTCTCTGACGAGTCTTCCTGTTTCAGTCGCTCATCTTTCTGCGTGAGCCAGTCTGTGTAGTTGCCCTTCCACGGAATACCGCGGCCGCGATCAAGCTCAAGAATCCACTCGGCGGCGTTGTCTAGAAAATAGCGATCATGGGTGACCGCGACGACCGTGCCGGCGTAGCGGGCGAGGAACTGTTCCAGCCACTCCACCGACTCAGCATCTAAGTGGTTGGTGGGCTCATCCAGAAGCAGCATGTCGGGCTTCGACAGCAGCAGGCGGCACAGCGCCACGCGACGCTTCTCACCGCCCGACAGCTTGCTGACTTCGGCGTCCCAAGGCGGCAGGCGCAGCGCATCGGCGGCGACCTCCAGCTGCTGTTCGAGCAGGTGCGCGTCGCCCGAGGCCAGAATGGCCTCTAGTCGCGCCTGCTTTGCCGCCAGCTTGTCGAAATCGGCGTCTTCGTCGCCATAGGCTGCGTAAACTTTGTCCAACTCGGCCTGCGCCTGCATGACTTCGCCCACGCCTTCTTCGACCGCTTGGCGGACTGTATGCGTCGGATCGAGCCGTGGCTCTTGCTCCAAGTAGCCAACCTTGATGCCAGCCTGCGGTCGCGCCTCACCGATGAAGTCTTTGTCGACGCCTGCCATGATGCGCAGCACGGTGGATTTGCCCGAGCCATTCAACCCGAGCAGGCCAATTTTCGCGCCGGGGAAAAACGACAACGAAATGTCTTTGATGATCTGGCGCTTCGGCGGGACGATCTTGCTGACCCCGTTCATGGTGTAGATGTATTGCATGGCGTGGGCGGACCTTTGAATGAGAGGGGGCTGCTGATTTCAACGCAGCCAAGCCCGCCATTATCGACGATTGTTGCTGCATGCGTTAGCCGCTGCGCTACACAGCTGCCGCCCGCCAGCTGACCCGCCAGCGCCTGCGAATCGCCCGATTGACGGCATTCAATGCCTCTCAACGCGCATCTCGCGCTTTCGGAGCTAGGTCATGGGCAGACGTTGGACGTTCAAACTACTCACCATTGGCGCACTGATGCTGCTGTTGCTGCTGCCAATTTCCGTGTTGCGCGATCTGGTGCTGGAGCGGCAGGCGCGCGGTGATGAGGTGGCTGAAGGAATCGCTGCGTCTAGTAGTCGCGCGCAGCAGCTGGTGGGGCCACTATTGGTAATCGATACCGTTCGAACGATGCGCACGGAACGCATCGTCACCGAGAACGGCAGCATGCGCAGCATTGTGGAGTCGAAAAAGCTGCGCGAGACGCTGCTTATTCCGCCGACGCGACTTGCAGTGAGCGGCGACGCGCGTACCGAGCGTCGCGGTCGCGGCGTATTCACTAGCCTGCTCTATCACGCTGATCTCGATGTCGAAGCCGACTTTGCCTGGCCGGCGGCGCCGCTTATTGAGGGCGATCTGCGTGACTACAGCGTGATCGCTGCCCGCGTGGTGTTGGGATTGGGTGACAGCCGCGGCATCGGCGAGGTCGCTGTCGCCATCAACGATCAAGCGCTGAGCGTGGAGCCAGGTGCAGCGGGCGTGCAATGGCAGGCACAGGGGCTGCACGCCGAGTTGCCGGAGCAGTTTTGGGACGCTGGAAAACTTTCGGCTAGGCTGCATATGAAACTCAGCGGCACCGATACGCTCGCCGTTTTGCCGATCGGCGACGAAACGCGTATCAAACTGCGCAGCGATTGGCCGCACCCGAGTTTTGCCGGCGAGCATCTGCCTACCAATCGCGAAATCACGGAGACGGGGTTCGAAGCCGAATGGCAGATATCGCGTCTGGCCAGTCGCGCGCAGTCAGCGCTCGCGGCATGCGGTAGCCAAGCAGCCGAGTGCTACGACTTTATGTCCACCGCACTCAGCCTGCGATTAGTCGATCCGGTTGATCGCTACGTGCTGACCGATCGCGCGCTGAAATATTCGCTGCTGTTTCTGGTGCTTGTATTCGGCGCAGTGTTTTTTGTCGAGGCACTGCGCGAGGTTGAGGTTCATGTCATCCAGTATGGCCTGACCGGTCTCGCCTTGGCGGTGTTTTACCTGCTGCTGCTCGCGCTCTCGGAGCACATCGGGTTCGCGTTCGCCTACCTCTGCTCGGCACTCGCATGCGTTGCGGTGATAACCCCGTATATGCACGCCGTTTTGGGTGATCGCAGGCGCGGCGCAGCATTTGGCGGGCTGGTCGCCGGCCTTTACGCACTGCTCTACGGCATTTTGCAAGCAGAGGACTACGCGCTGTTAACCGGCGCGCTAGCGTTGTTCGCCCTGCTGGCGGGCGTGATGCTGGCTACTCGGCGCTTGAACTGGTTTGCTCTAAGCGGGCGGGTGTCGCCCTGACGCTCGCGTCAGCCGAAGTCCGCCGCTCGGCGGACTTCGGCATGGCTGATTGCTCAGTTTGTCGGCTCAGTTCTCGGAATCGACCTTGCCCGGATACACCATTGCCGCTAGCTTGCGGTCGGCGCGCAGCATGTCGATGGCATCGACCAGCACGTTGGCCGCTTCGCGCAGGAGGGCGTCGGGCTTGGCTTCGGTCGGTTCTTTTTCACGCTTGAGTTGTTCGGCCAAGGCGCGCTCGTCGGCCTGAAGACCATCATCGCTGACGCTCTCCGACTCAGCCACTGTTTCGCCCAAGGCTTTGCGCTCAACATCGCGCTGCTTGCGGCGCTCTTCGAGGGAGTCACGCTCTTGTTTGCGCGTTTCTAGATTGAGCGACAGCTCCTCACGCTTGCGCTGTTCGCGATAGGTGGCGATGTCTTCCTTCAACCAGCGGAACTCCGGATCGCCTTCGATGCGCATTTCATGATGCTTAGTGAGCAGCGGCAGTAGCGGTTGAAAGTCGGCAAGCTTCTCGTGCGGGACGGCAGCGATCTGCGTCCACGGCAGGGCGTTGTCGTAGGTGCTTTCGCCATAGTCTTCCGCATCGAGGGTGATCGGGAACGCCACGTCCGGCTCCACGCCCTTGCGCTGCGTTGAGCCGCCGTTGACGCGGAAGAACTGAGCCACCGTCAGCTTCAGCTGACCCATCCCTGGGGACTCGCTGCGCCGATACATGGCGTCGAGATCAAGCAGGTTTTGCACCGTGCCCTTGCCAAATGTGGGCTCGCCGATAATCAGGCCGCGGCCGTGATCCTGAATTGCCGCCGCGACGATTTCAGAAGCCGATGCGGACGCGCGATTGACGAGAATCGCGAGCGGACCATCCCACGTGGTGCCGAGTTGACGATCCTGCTCGACCTGCACGCGGCCACCGGCGTAGCGCACCTGCACGACCGGGCCGACGTCAATGAACAAGCCAGTGAGTTCAACCGCCTCACGCAGCGAACCGCCGCCGTTGTTGCGCAGGTCAAGCACGACGCCTTCAATGCCGTCCTCCTTCAGCTCGACCAACAGCCGTTCGACATCGCGCGTCGCTGAGCGATAGTCCGGCTCATCGCGCCGACGGCCTTCGAAATCCTCATAAAAGCCGGGCAGCGAAATGACGCCCACGCGACGGGTTTTTTCGCCGTCCGCCACTTCGATGACGCGCTTTTTGGCGGCCTGTTCTTCCAGCTTGATCTTTTGCCGATTAATAGTCACCAGCTCGTGCTTGCCGTCTATTCCCGCGTCGGCGGGCAGAACGTCTAACCGCACCCAGCTATCTTTAGGGCCGCGAATAAGTTCGACGACATCGTCCACGCGCCAGCCGACCACATCGACTAGCGGGCCTGATTTACCCTGCCCGACGCCGACAATCCGGTCGCCCGATTTGATCTTGCCGGACAGGGACGCGGGACCGCCGGCGACGACCGAGCGCACGACGGTGAACTCGTCGTCGCGCTGCAGCACCGCCCCGATGCCTTCTAGCGACAGCCGCATTTGGATATTGAAATTTTCCGACGCGCGGGCGTTCATGTAGGAGGTGTGCGCTTCAATCGACGCCGCGTACGCGTTCATGAAGGTTTGAAACACATCGTCAGACTTGACCTCTGACAAGCGCCGCTCGGTGGTGGCGTAGCGTTTGTCGAGGGTCTCGACGATGGCATCCATCTCGCGGCCGGCAAGCTTCAGCCGCAGCACGTCATTGGTGACGCGCTGACGCCACACTTCGTCTAGTGCCTCAGTGGTGGCTTCCCACGGACCGTCGTCGCGATTTAGCTTGTACTGGGCGGTGCCTTCAAGGTCGAACGTGCGCTTAGCCAAGAACGTCCGTGAAAACGCCGTGCGTTCGGCCAATCGCTGGGTGTAACGGTTATAGATCTCGAACGCTGGTTTCAAATTTTG
>JBBSIY010000241.1:0-5977 GCA_038257785.1 Lysobacterales bacterium | reverse complement strand
GCTTGGTTGCCTGAAAAGTTTAAGGTTCCCGAATAACTAAGAAGAATGCGGCTGCCGGCGTCGTTCGTCCATGCCGAAAGCGCCGTTTGCAGCGCGGTAAACTCGTTGAAAGTGGTGTTTGCCTGCCCGCTAGGATTTGCAGTCCATGGCAACGTTTGGTTGCTGTCGAACTGAAACCATCGGCCAGGCCCTGGTACGGGAAACGCAAATTGGGCGAACGTAAATTTCGATATTGCCGAACCCGCAGTGAGTTCCGGCAAATAATCGGGCTCGCGCTTGGTGCCTCGACCGCGGTCGGCTAGCCAATGTTCGAAAAGTTCAGCGCGGCGAAACGTGCTGTAGCGCAGGTTCCGCGAGTCCCATGCAGACTGTGAGCTGCCTTCGAGAGCGCGCACGTAAATGTTTCCTTCAGGCGAAGGTTGCAGTCCAAACAGGCCGAGCGACAGGTGCAGGGCATGCAGGTCACCGCTGTCGCCGCGCCGATAGAACAGCAATATCTCGCTGCCGCGTTTGATTCTCGGTATCCCGGGGATCACAGCGTTTCGCGTGGGTGCCGTAAACGTGCCAGGCAGGCTCAGATGCTGCTTTCCCGACAGCGAGCCACCGGCTAGCACCGAATCGATCTGCAACGCATAGCGAGTGTGTCCATCGCCATCACGCGCGGGCAACTCACTGACTACCGTGGCCCGAACTACGCCTTCGGCCTGATCGAAAAGATCCTCGTCATTGATCATGATGTAGCTGAGCGCGGATGCAGACGAGGCGCACATCAGGAGGGCCAGTGTCATGCAACCGGCACGCGTGCAACGAAGAAAGGTTCGCATAGCGTTTGGTACTCCTTATGTTGCGGGGTTTCGGACTCCTAAGGCCTGACAGCGAGCACGGTAAAACGACTGGCCTAACGGCGTCACTCAAACGCGAGTTTATGCCCGATCGTGGGTAGGCAGCGAAGCTAGGTTTCTTGGTCGCGTTCAAGGTCAGTGAGTAGGGAGCGCAACGCCTGCCCCCGATGGCTGCGTGCGTGCTTCTCTTCCGCATCCAGCTCAGCCGCGCTGCGCATCAGTTCGGTATCAAGAAACACAGGGTCATAGCCGAATCCTCCCTGCCCGCGCGGTGCATGAAGAATGCGCCCATACCAGCGACCCTCGCAGATCAGCGGCGCCGGGTCGTCGGCGTGTCGCAGCAGCACAAGCACGCAGATAAAGTGCGCCGAGCGCTGTGCGTCCGGCACCTCGCGCAATGCGTCCATCAGTTTGGCGATGTTCGCCTGATGGTTGCCGTGCTCGCCAGCGTAGCGCGCTGAATGCAGGCCGGGCGCGCCGCGTAGGGCATCGACGCAGAGGCCGGAGTCGTCGGCCAGCACCGGAAGCTGGCTGATCCGTGCTGCGTTGCGCGCCTTTAGCAGCGCATTTTCAACGAAGGTGCTGGCGGTCTCATCGGCATCCGAGATATCGAAAGCCGACTGCGGCATCACCTCGATGCCCGCTGGCGACAGCAGCTGGCGAAGTTCAGCCAGCTTGCCCGCGTTGCTGCTGGCGACCAGCAAACGTTTCATGACGGTCTGCTAGCCAAGCGTGCCGCTAGCCGAGTGCCACACGCTGTGCGGCCAACAGCTGTGCAACGCCCGCTTCGCCCAGCGCCAGCAGCGAGTCGAGCTCTGAGCGCCGAAACGCGTGACCTTCAGCCGTGCCCTGCAGTTCGATAAAGCCGCCACCGTCGTTC
This sequence comes from Lysobacterales bacterium, assembly GCA_038257785.1. GTDB lineage: Bacteria > Pseudomonadota > Gammaproteobacteria > Xanthomonadales > Xanthomonadaceae > JANNWF01. The sequence goes on along the minus strand of JBBSIY010000241.1, from coordinate 4,255 downwards.
ATGACGATATTCATGTCGGTATCGCAATCGCTGTCTTCGGCATAGTCGAGATCGAGCACCGGGGTGCCGCGATAGATACCAACCGACACCGCTGCTACCGCGCCGTGCACCGGATCGCTTTTGATATCGCCGCGCTTCATGAGACCGCGACACGCATCCACGAGGGCGACATAGGCACCGGTGATGGCAGCGCAGCGTGTGCCGCCATCGGCCTGCAGCACGTCACAGTCAAGCGTGATGGTGCGTTCGCCCAGCGCGTTGCGATCAACGCAGGCGCGCAGCGCGCGGCCGATCAAGCGCTGGATTTCCAAGGTGCGGCCGCCCTGTTTGCCGCTTGCCGCCTCGCGCATGCTGCGCGTGTGGGTGGCGCGCGGCAGCATGCCGTACTCAGCGGTTACCCAACCCTGGTTTTTGCCGCGCAAAAATCCTGGAACGCGATTCTCGACGCTGGCCGTGCACAGCACGCGGGTTTCGCCGCAGGAAATCAGCACTGAGCCTTCGGCATGCCGGGTGAAGCCGCGCTCGATCACGATCTGGCGTAGCGCATCGGGCGCTCGTCCGCTCGGGCGTGTGACGGTAGCGGCTGCATTGCTGTTAACTGGGTTCATCGTAATGGTGGGCGAAAGTGGGGCGCGAGTTTACCATCGGGGTTTGTTTCACTCGGAATACGCATGATCCGCAGCATGACCGCCTTCGCCTCGGCCGAACGCACCGCACCTTGGGGCACGCTTGCCTGCGAGGTGCGAGCGGTCAACCATCGCTATTTGGAACTCGGCCTGCGCTTGCCGGATGAGCTGCGCGTGCTTGAGGGCGGGCTGCGCGAAGCGGTCGCCAAGCGCATCGCGCGCGGCAAAGTTGATCTAGGTCTTCGTCTCAGGACTAGCGCTGGCGGCGGTGACGTGCAGCTCAATGCGCGCCTCTTGGATCGCTTGACCGAGCTCGCTCGCGACTGCGCCGCGCGAATGCCGACCATGCAGATCGAGTTCACCGAGCTGCTTCGCTATCCAGGCTTAATTGAGCAGGCAGAAATAGACACTGACGACCTGCAGCAGCAGGTGATGGGCCTGCTTGACGACGTGCTGAGCGAATTTATCGCCGCACGCGAGCGCGAGGGCGAGAAGCTGCGTATCGGCATGCTCGAGCGGCTGGATGCTATCGAAGCAGTTACCGCCAACGTGCGGCAGTGGCTTCCGGAGATTCGCGTGGCGCTGCGTCGCAAGCTGGACGCGCGATTGGGCGATCTCCGCGACACCGCGGATCCGGGGCGGCTCGAGCAGGAGCTGGTGTTGGGTCTGCAAAAAATTGACGTTGACGAGGAGTTGGAGCGGCTCGATACGCATATCGCTGAGTCGCGTCGCGTGCTGGCACTTGATGATGCTGTCGGTCGCCGGCTAGATTTTCTGCTGCAGGAATTCAATCGCGAGGCCAATACGCTGGGCTCGAAGTCGGTAGATAGCCGAACCACGCAAGCGGCGGTTGAGCTGAAAGTGTTGATCGAGCAAATTCGTGAGCAGGTGCAGAACATCGAGTAGGCGAGGGCTGCTATTGCGGCGGTGACGATTCACCTCCCAATTCATTGTTGAGCCCACAAACGCGCTTGCGCGTGCAAGCGGTGGGTTGGCGTTAGCGGTCAGCGCGCCACCCGCATGTCGGTACGAATTTCGTTCTGGCGGCAGGGCCGCAGCTAAGTCGCGGCTCGACTCTTCAAGCTGCGCTGTTGACGTCTGCTATCAAGCGGCGCTAGTCCCGGTGTCGGCAGCGAGTTCGGCTTCGAGCGGCTCGCTGCTGCACGCGGCGGGTAGCGGCGAGCCGGCAGGATTCAGCAGAAGACCGACCTGTTCTACCGGCATCGGGCGGTGCAGCAGATAGCCCTGCAGACTTTCGCAACCCAGCGACAGCAGGAGACTCCTCTGGGCGTCGGTCTCCACGCCCTCGGCCACTACGCCCAAACCGAGGTTGCGGGCCAGCGCGATGATGGTGCGGATAATCGGTGCCTTCTCCTGTCCAGGAAGCGATTGCAGTCCGATATCGCGGACGAAGGCCTGATCGATCTTCAATATGGTCACCGGCAGCTTGTGCAGATAGGCTAAGCACGAGTAGCCGGTGCCAAAATCATCAATAGCGATGCCGACGCCCATTGCGCGGAGTTCGAACAGATTGGTGGAGGTTTCGCTGAGGCCGTGAAGCAGCAAGCTTTCGGTGATCTCCAACTCCAGCGCTTCGGGCGCAAGACCCGTGTCAAGCAACACGTGACGCACGGTATCTACCCAATCAACACGCTTGAACTGGGCTGCCGACACGTTCACCGCAATGCGTAAATTCGGGTGACCGGCCTGACGCCAGGCGACCATCTGGGTACATGCGGTGCGCAAAACCCATTCGCCCAACGCGACAATCAGGCCGCTGGATTCGGCTAGGGGAATGAACTGAGATGGTGGCACCATGCCAAGGGTTGGATGATTCCAGCGCAGCAGCGCCTCTAGGGCTTGGATCTCTCCGTTAGCACCGCACTGCGGCTGGTAATGCAAACTCAATTGCCCCAGCGGCAACGCTTGGCGGAGTTGTGCGTCCATGCTCATGCGTTGCTTCGCCACCGTATCCATGTCAGCGGCGAACCACTGGAAATTATCTCTGCCGGTCTCTTTGGCGCGATACATCGCCGCGTCGGCGTTGGCCATCAGAGTGTCGCTGTCGAGCCCGTCGCCGGGGTAAATACTGATTCCCAACGATAGCGTGACGAACAGCTCATGCTGATCAATCTGGAACGGCGCGCGCATGGCCTCGATGAGCTTGGTCGCCACGCGCATCGCGTCCTGTGGGTCGCTCAGTTCGGTTACCACCACGGTGAACTCGTCGCCGCCCAATCGCGCTAGCGTGTCGGTTTTGCGGATGCAGGATTTGAGCCGTTTGGTGGCTTGGCATAGCAGCGCATCGCCAGACGAATGGCCCAGCATGTCGTTTATGCTCTTGAATCGATCCACGTCCATGTAAAGCACGGCCACTTGCAGCTTCTTGCGGTCAGCCTGAGCCAAGGCTTGGTTGAGGCGGTCCCGGAACAACAGCCGATTTGGCAACCCTGTCAATGCATCGTGTTGAGCTTGGTGTTGCAGTTGATCGGTGAGCAGGCGGTGCTCGATGGCCACCGCCGCCAGCCTCGTTGCCATGCTCATGAAGTCCAGATCGCGCTTGCTAGGCCGCGCCGGGTGATCGCGGTATACGGCGAACGAACCCAGCACATCACCGCGATTGGACGGAATCGGCATCGACCAGCAAGCGCGCAGTCCGTGCGGCAATGCCAGCGCTCGATACCCATCCCATAGCGGGTCGGTGGCGATGTCTTCGGTGATAACGGTCTGGCCGCTGAAGCATGCTGCGCCGCAGGAGCCCGCCGTTGGACCGATCGGCAGTCCGTCCAATTGGTCGGAGTAGGCCTGCGGCAAACTTGGCGCGGCGCCGGGGCATAGCCGGCCGTCTCTCAACAAAAGAATTGAGCTACGCGATCCTCGAATCTGCGTCTCCAGCACGCTCGAGATGCGCGAAAGGATTTCCGGCAGGGGCTGGTTCTGCGCCACCTGTTCCAATATCAGGCTGCGATCCTGCTCCAGACGCTCGTCTTGCTTGCGGGTCGTGATGTCGAGGCTGGCGCCTGCCATGCCGGTCAGTCGTCCCTGATCGTCGACGAGGACTTCACTTTGGTCGAATATGCAGCGGATCTCGCCATCGGGCCGAACAATCCGGGTTTCATGGCTGATCGGACTGCGGTCGCGCAAAGCCCGGGTAACCGCCGCTTCCACCCCGGCGCGGTCGTCGGGGTGAACCCGCTCGATGAGGTCCTCGTAGCTGGGTTGGTGATCGGCTGGCGGCACCCCGTAAATGCGGCACATCTCATCGGACCAACGCATCGTGCGCGAGGCCAAGTCCCAGGACCAGCTGCCTAGGTGGCCAAGGCGCTGCGCCTCTTCCAGCCGCAATTCGCTCAGCTGCAGCGCTTGCTCAACAAGCTTCCGTTCGGTGAAATCGATCAGGGTCCCCTGCAGCACTTCGGGCTGGCCTGGGTCATCCAGAATCAAGTTGACTGTCTGCATACCCCAGACTTCTGCACCACCTTTGCGGCGCAGATGAATCACCGAATTGTTGACCGAGCCGTGCTCGCGCAGTTCGGTCAGAAAGTCTTCGCGGACCCTGTCGTCGAAGTAAATTGGCTGGCAGTTGACGCCGATGATTTCGTCGCGGGATTCGTAGCCAAGCATCCGCG
>JBBSIY010000240.1:0-5981 GCA_038257785.1 Lysobacterales bacterium | reverse complement strand
GCTGCTGCTCGCGCTGGCGTTTTTGCTGCTGGCTCACGCAGCGGCAGTGTGGCAGTCGCAGGCAGTGGCACTGTTCGCCGCGATTGTTTTGGGGCTGATGCTCTGTTGGCCGCTGCATCAGCGTTGGCCGGCATTTGTTCTCGCGCTGCTTGCCACAATCGGCGCCGGCGTGGCGCTGTATCTCAGCGGTCGGATATTTCTGCTGCTTATGTTGCCGCCGGTCGTATTCAACAGCATGGCGGGCATCTACTTTGCGCGCACGCTGCGACCGGGTGCCATGCCCTTGATCGAGCGCGTCGTGCGCGGTATCAACGACGGGCAGGTGCCGCATCCCGACGTGCCCGCCTATGCCCGCCGATTGACCCTGGTGTGGGCCGTGCTCCTGTTGGGTCTGGCGTTGATTAACCTGCTACTGGCGCTGTGGGCGGTGCCCGGGGGCGTATTGCACGCATTTGCGCTGACCGCCCCGGTCAGCGTGCCGCTAGCTTGGTGGTCAGCGTTTGCCAATGGCATCAACTATCTGGTGATTGGCGGTTTCTTCGTTATCGAATATGCCTATCGACGCACACGCTTCCCGAACGCGGTATATCGCGACTTCGGTGATTTTTTGCGCCGGGTCGTCAAGCTTGGGCCTGCGTTTTGGCGAAAAAACTGATGCTCTCCCCCCTGGTTGCTGTCGGCTGAGAAATCTCGAATGATCGAGCAAGCACTGTGCGTGCGCCGATGAATCCTGTCGTGCTGCAAATCGACGCGGATCATCCGAGTCTTGCGGGTCACTTTCCTGGTCGTCCGGTCGTACCTGGCGTGGTGATTTTGGATGCGGTGCATGCAGCGGCTGCGCCGCGTGCGGGATCAAACTTCGTTCTCAGACACATGCCGCAGGTGAAGTTTCTGCAGCCGCTTTTGCCGGGGCAGCTCGCCAAAATCATGCTGGACGAAGCGGTCCCAGTGGAGGCTGGCCGACGCCTGCGTTTTCGCGTGCTGATCGAAGATGATGTCATCGCCACTGGTGAGCTTGTGTTTGTCGAGCGAATGCCAAATGGGTGAGCACTGGAAGCAGCGTCCCGAAGGCGGTGGTCGTTTCGCCATTTGGCTAATTCGCGGAATCGCGCGCGTCGGCGGGCGTTGGATCAGTCGCCTGCTGCTGTACCCCATCACCCTGTATTTTTTGCTGATTCGGCATCCCGAGCGTCGTGCTTCTGCGCAGTATTTGGGGCGGGTGAATCAACGTCCTGCGCGCTGGTGGGAGGTTGCCCGACACATTCATTGCTTCGCCGCCACCATCCTTGATCGAGTGTTTCTGCTTTCAGGTCAATTTGGCAAGTTCGACCTGCGAATCAGCGGCAGCAAGGAGCTGCACCACGAGATCGACAAGGGCAAAGGTGTGCTTCTATTCGGCTCACATCTCGGCAGTTTTGAAGTGCTCCGCGTCCTATCGCGGCTGCGCCCGGACGTGCGCGTTCGCGTGGTGATGGATCGCGGTCAGAACGCGGCGATCACCCACTTGCTCGAGGCGCTTTCGCCAGAGATCGCGGCAACGGTGATCGACGCGGCGCAAGACGGCGCAACGATAGCGCTGGCAATCAAGGACGCGACGGACTCGGGTGCCCTCGTCGGCTTGCTTGTTGATCGGGCGAGGCCGGGCGAAAGCCTTGTGCCGGTGCCGTTTCTAGGCGCTCCTGCCGCGCTGCCCAGCGCGCCATTTTTAATTGCGATGATGCTGGACGTGCCGGTCGTGCTGAGTTTTGGTCTGTATCGCGGCGGTAATCGCTACGACCTACATTTCGAGCCGTTCGAAATCCCCACTAAAGTGCCGCGTGCGCAGCGTCGCCAAGCGCTGGCCGACGTTCAGGCGCGCTATGCGCAGCGGATGGAACACTACCTACGTTTTGCACCTTACAACTGGTTCAATTTTTATGATTTTTGGAATGTCGATGCGACGCCTAGCGTGCCTTTTTCCGCTGATGGTCGGCCTGCTCACGGCGCTGATGCCCGTTCGATCGACGGCGGCAACACCGCCTGACGTAAGCGCGCTGATTGCCTCATTGGCGCAGCCGCTGCCGGCGCAGACCGCATACTTTGAGCAGCGTGAATCGCCTTTGCTCAGCGAGCCGCTGGCGTTTTCTGGCGAGCTGCAGCGTCCTGCACTCGGCGAATTGATCAAAAGAGTGGCCGTGCCGCAAATCGAACGCACGCGCATTGCTGACGGTCGCGTCACGATTGAGCGCGAGGGGCAGCCAGCCCGACAGTTTTCACTCAAGCGCGCACCCGAGCTAATTGTGCTGACCTCAAGCTTTGAGGCGATCTTGAGCGGAGATTTCGGCCTGCTGAAAAAGCACTACGAAATAGCGATTGAAGGTATGGCTGAAGCATGGTCTATCCGCCTGGTGCCGCGCGATGCCCGCCTCGCAAAGCGCGTGCTGGGATTGCAACTGCTGGGCTCTGGCGGCGATCTGCGCTGCATAGATCTCGTGCTGGCCGGCGGTGAGAGCAGTCGCATGTGGCTAGGCGAAGCGGCCTCCGTGGCTGAGCGCGCGACTGACAAAGATGTGCGCAACGCGCTGTGTTCGGCGCAGGTCATTGAGGGCACGTCGCGCTAATGAACGACGCGAAAAGTGCGAGCGCGCGACGGCGTGGCCTGCGCATTCTGCTTTGGCTCACGTTGCTGGGCATTGCTATTGGCTGGGCCAGCAGCACGCTGCGTATCAGCGGCGACTTGCGCCTGTTTATGCCGGCACCGCGCAGCGGCGATCAGCGACTGCTGATGCAGCAGCTGGGCGAGGGACCGGGTTCGCGCCTGTTGCTGATCGCTTTAAATACGGGTGCGAGCGCTGACGCGCCAGACGCGCTCGCCGAGCGCTCGCGTGCGCTGCGTGAAGCCTTGCAGGATGCGCCAGAGCTGGCTTGGATTAGCAACGGTGACGACGCGATTGAGGGTGTTCCGGAGGATCTTCAGGACTACCGGTATCTGCTCTCGTCTGGCCCCGTGTCAGGCAGCCTGCACATGCCGCAGCTGCGTGCATCGCTGGAGCAGCGGCTGCAAGACCTAGCGTCACCGGCGGCGGCGCTGGTCGCGCCCTTGATTGGCAGCGATCCCACCTTGGAAACTCTGCGTTTGCTTGAGTCGTGGACGCCGACGCGAGAGCCAGACCGGCACGAGGGCGTCTGGCTGTCGGCAGATCGACAGAGCGCGCTGCTGCTGGCGCAAACGCAGGCGGCAGGCTTCGATCCGCAGGGTCAGCAGGCGGCGCTTGTGCGCATCCGAGAGGCGTTTGCAGAAAGTGCCGAACAGGTCGTTGGTGCAGACGAGTCGGCTATCGAGTTGGAAATCAGCGGCCCCGGCGCGTTCGCTGAGCGCATGGCGACGCAGACGCGCGCAGACGCCACGCGCTTTGGCAGCATCGCCGGCGTGGCCCTGCTGGTGCTGATGATGCTCGCCTATCGAAGCGTTCAACTGCCGCTGCTGGCGGCGCTGCCGCTGGCTAGCGGCGTGATCGCCGGCGTTGCGGTCACGGCGGGCGTGTTTGGTGACGTACACGGGATTACCTTGGCATTCGGCTTCACCTTGCTGGGCGTGGCGCAGGACTATCCGGTGCATTTGCTCAGCCATCGAAAGCCCGGCGAGACCGCACATGCGTCGGCGCGCGCCATCTGGCCCACGCTGGCAACGGGCGCCGGCTCAAGCTGTCTTGCCTATTTAATTTTCCTGTTTGCAGGTGTGGATGCTCTGCAGCAGCTGGCGGTGTTCACCGTCGCAGGGCTCGGCGTTGCCGCGCTGACCACGCGGTTTGCGCTGCCTGGCGTACTGCCTGACGCAGCGCGTGATGCCGCCAGCGATCGCCTGCCGCGATGGATGCAGCAAGCCTTGCTACGCAGGCAAGTTTGGCGTTGGCCAGCGTGGCTTCTCGCTGTCGCATGCGCGGTGGTTTTTACGACGAGCAGCGCGCCGTTGTGGAACGATGATCTGGGTGCGTTGACGCCGGTGCCAAGTGAGCTGTTGCAGCGTGATCGAACCTTGCGTTCAGAGCTGGGAGCGCCTGATGTGCGGTGGCTGCTGGTCCTACGTGCGTCGCGTGTTGAGGAGGTACTACAGCGCAGTGAGGCGCTGCGTCCGTCGATTGAGCGCTTAATGAGCGAGGGCGTGCTGGGCAGCGCTGATTTTGCGGCGCGCTATTTGCCATCTGAAGCGACCCAGCTGGCTCGCCGGTCGCAACTGCCGTCGGCCGATGAACTGTCAGAACAGCTCACTCAGGCCATGCTTGGACTGCCGTTCAAGCCGAACGCGTTTGATGGATTTTTGGCGGCTGTGGATCGCGCACGTCAGCTACCGCCACTGACGCCAGCCGACCTCGCCGAAACGCCGCTTGCTCTCCGCGTAGAATCGCTGTTGCAGCATGACTCGAGCGCCGACGAAAGCGCCAGAGCCGTCGGCCTGTTCACGCTGACGGACATCCAGCAACCAGAGATCTTGGCGAAATGGGCAGCTGCGCAGCCCGCCATCACCCTGCTCGATTTGAAGGGAACCGCCCAGTCGCTGGCCACCGCTTGGCGGGTTCGCGTGTTGGCGGCGATGGGCGTGGCTGCGCTACTGCTGACGGCGGTCGTTCGTCTGTCCTTGGGAAGTTGGCAGCGCGCGTGGCGGGTGCTGTGGCCAGTGTTTTTGGGCACCGCCTGCGTGCTCGCTGTCCTGCATCTCCTGTCAATTTCGCTCACCTTGTTTCATTTGGTATCGCTGGTGCTGGCGGCCGGGCTCGGTGTCGACTACGCGCTGTTCTTTGAGCGCGCGGGTGCCGATGCTGCCGCGCAGCGGCGCACGCTACACGCGCTGCTGGTGTGCGCGGCGTCTACGCTGCTGGTGTTTGCGCTACTCGCGCTGTCGCCGATCCCGGTGCTGCGGGCAATTGGCGTGACGGTTTCGCTCGGCGTGCTTTCACACGTGCTGCTGTCGCTATGGTTGGCCACGACGCCGACGTCCAACGAGGCTACGACGTAATGGGCACAGAGGTTTCCCGTCAGCGAATCCTTGAGCTGATTCCTCATCAGTTCGGCATGTGCCTGCTCGACGAAGTGGCCGCGTGGGATTCCACCACGATCCATGCGCGCAGCCTGTCGCATCAGCGCTTGGATAACCCGCTGCGCTATGGCAATCAGCTGGCAGCGCTACATTTGTGCGAGTACGGCGCGCAGGCGATGGCGGTCCACGGTGGACTAAAGGCAGCAGCGTCCGGTGGCCGCGCGCAGCCGGGCCTGCTGGTTTCGCTGCGCGCCGTCGAACTGAATGTCGAGCGCATCGATGGGCTGGCAACTGCGTTGGACGTTTTCGCTGAAGCGCTGATCGACAGCGGCAGCAGCTGGCAGTATCAGTTTCGCATCGAGCATGCCGGCCATTGCCTCGCGCAAGGTCGGGCGGCGGTCATGCTGCATTCGGGAGCCGAACAATGAGTGACACAAGTAAGCCGCGGCGTGCGTTGGTCACCGGCGGCAGCGGTGATTTAGGCGGCGCGATATGCCGCGCGCTGGCGCAGGCGGGCTGCTTCGTTTACGTGCATGCGAATAGCGCTGTGGCGCGCGCCGAGGAATTGGCAGCCGAGCTGCGCGGCGCAGGCGGAGCAGCTGAAGCGGTTGCTTTTGACGTCGCGGATGCGGACGCCGCGCGCGCTGCGCTGGAGCAGATGCTCGTGGCTGGCCCGATCCAGATTGTTGTCAACAACGCCGGCATTCACGACGACGCGCCGATGGCCGGCATGAGTGAGGCGCAGTGGCGAAGGGTGATTGATGTGTCGCTGCACGGCTTCTTCAACGTTACCCAGCCGCTGCTGCTGCCGATGGCGCGTACGCGCTGGGGCCGCATCATCAATGTTTCGTCGGTGGCAGCGGTGCACGGCAATCGTGGTCAAACCAACTATGCCGCGGCTAAGGCCGGCCTGCACGGTGCCAGCATGTCGCTGGCGCGCGAGATGGCGAGTCGCCATATCACCGTC
>JBBSIY010000239.1:0-6001 GCA_038257785.1 Lysobacterales bacterium | reverse complement strand
CGGTGCGCTCCCCACCATCATCTACTTTGCCGAACGCCTGCGCGTCGCCGTCGAACGCTTCGACGTGATGCAAATGGAGTCACTGTTGCAGCAGCTGACCGAGCACGTGCAGGCCGTGGCTGGCGAGGACGATCCGCGATGAGACCCTGGCCGTGGCCCGACGAACCGCCTCTGGCGTTGATCGTCGATGATCAAGACCCCAACCTGCGATTGTTGGGCCGCATGCTCAGCGATGGGGGTTTCGATGTGATGCCGGCCAGCTCAGGTGAGCAGGCCCTGCTCCGCCTCGCAGCCGCCGTGCCCGACGTGATCCTGCTTGATGTACACATGCCGGGGATGAGCGGGTTTGAGGTACTCAAGCGGGTGCGAGCAGTGGCTGGCTGGGCGAATGTTCCGATCATCTTCCTGACCGCTACGCACGAGCGAGAGATGCTGCGGCAGGCGTTTGAAGCAGGAGTTGACGACTACCTGACCAAACCGTTCGTCACCGAAGAGCTGCTTGCTCGCGTCGCCACGCACGCGGAGCTAGGCCGACGCCGCGTCAAATAGCGCGACGGTGCTGATGTCGGCGGACGCGAGGTGCTGCTGACTTCGATACGGTCAGGCCACCTGTGAACTTAGCGGACGCAGCCGCTCTTCGTGAGGCTGCCGCTATCTCAGTGCGGGCTCGTCGAAGCCTTTCCCGAGCTAGCGATATCAGCGACACGCAACCTTGACTCCATTAAACATGCGCCGGTTCCGGCCAGTACATTGCGCTTGGACTAGCCTCTCGTCGCCACACCACTCCTCATCTGAGCAATAAATTCAGGCATCTGCAAGCTCAGGCGATCCTGAAGCTCGGGCCATCTGGACGCTCGTAGCGAGACATTTCGGACATATCTTCAGCGATGCACCGTCATGCAAAGCTGCATGCTCAGCGTTGCAAGCCGCATGACAGCTGATCCGAGCCAACGACATTACAACCCCCTCGGCCACATTCAAATAATCGTTAACACATTGATTTTAATCGCCTAAATATCGCCTTTCGGCGTTGGCACACGCATTGCTTATACCCTGACACCAACGCACATGTTTTGGCGCGGTCACCCCGCAACTGGCTGCTCAACTGATCAGGAGTCATGCAATGAAGCGAAGCGCGCTCGTCATCGGAATTGTGCTTTTGGCGCTTGGCGGCCTGATCGCACTTGGCGTCGTTAGCTATCCAGACACGAAAGAGCTGTTCAGCGTCGGCGACAACGCCGTCACCGTGCAGACCGACAAGACACCATCGCGCAACCTTGGTTACGTCTTGCTGGTCATCGGCGGCGTAATCACGGCTGTGGGTGTCGCTGCGCGAAAGTCGTGATGTCTGAGATGTTTGGTTGTAACCCCGTCAACGTGCACATGTTCACGAAATAATCGTTATCAACTTTTGGAGAAAGCACCATGAATAGTGATCGAATTGCAGGCAACTGGAAGCAGATTAAGGGCCGCATGCAGTCAGAGTGGGCGAAGCTCACCGACGACGACTTGGGCCAGCTGGAAGGCCATCGCGAGTACCTCGCCGGGAAGGTCCAAGAGCGCTATGGCATTGCCAAGGACCAGGCCGAAGCGCAGGTCAAGAAGTTCGAAGAATCGCTGTAATCGCGAACGTTGGCGGCGCGTCTTTAAACAACGCGTCGCGTCTTTAACTCACCAAAGGATTTCGTCAATGAAAATTCCAACTGCTGCAACCCGCCTGCTGCTGCTCGCCATCACCTCAGCCTTCGCCCTAAGCGCCTGCAACACCATCCAAGGCGCGGGCAAAGACATTGAGAAGACGGGCGAGGTGATTCAGGACACGGCGGAAGACGCCAAAAATTAAGCCGCGCAGTCGGTACGCATAGGAAAGGAGACAGCCGTGAACATCTTTGAAGCACTTCGAGAAGACCATGAAGTTCAACGCGAACTGATGAGCCTACTTGAAGAAACCAGTGGTGACAGTGCCGCACGTCAGCGTAACTTTGCCGAGCTGGTGAGAGAGCTTGCTGCGCACGCTGCTGCTGAGGAGCGCTGTCTCTATGTGCCGATGATCAATGCAGACCTGACCCAAGAGAAGGCTCGCCACAGCGTCGCCGAGCATCACGAACTAGACGAACTCGTGGAGGAGCTCCAAGGGATCGGGATGGATTCATCCGCGTGGCTGACCAAGGCTAGACATCTTTTTGAGCGCGTCGAACACCACCTGCGGGAAGAGGAGCGTGAGGTCTTTCAACTCGCGGGCAAGGTGCTCAGTGAGCGCGAGAAAACGTCCCGCGCCGCTGACTATCAACGCGAGATGAAAGAGCAGCGTGAAACAAGGCTGGCTGCGTAGTTTCTGCTGGTGAAAATGCCCGACCTGACTAACACCAAAAGACCTGACACCCAACGACAAGGAACCATCATGAAATCTTTATTTAACTCGCAAAATCCGCTACGCCGCACCTTGCCTTTGGCAGCGGCTCTCGCAGCTGCACTGGCGCTGTCTGCCTGCAACGAAACACCGAAGCAGACCGCTGAGGACGTTGCCGAAGCACAGCGGGAGCGCACCCAGGATGTGGCCGAAGCTCAACATGAAGCACAGGACACAGCAGCAGAGACCAGTGCTGATGTGCGTAAGACCGTCGCCGAGGCAAACCACGACCTGACCGATGCGGTGGCGGAAGGTGACGACGTCGCGGACACGGCGATGGACGGCGAAGAAGCAATCGCTGAAGCAGGTGCCGACGCGGCCGAAAAGAATGCAAAAGCGGCCTACGACTTGGCGATAGCTGAGGCCGAAGGCAAGCACAAAGTTGCCAAGGAGCTGTGCGACGGCGTGGCATCTGGAACGCCGCGTGACGCCTGTCAGAAGGACGCCAAGCTGGCTTACGACGCGGCTGTCAGAAATGCTGAGGCCGCACGCGATCGCGCAATGTAAGCAGTGCGCTCGCGGGCTAGTTGTCTAGGCCGCAGTGAATCAAACAAATGAGTGCTGCACGGAAGCAGCAACGCCGCCGGCCCGTTCCCGGCGGCGTTTTTGTTTCTGGGAATTAACGTCACGGATCGCGGACGATCCGTACACAATGAGTCGGGAACTGCTTTGGTTGTGGCAACAGTTCGATAGCGAACCAAGCGACCCATGAAGAAGCGCTGCGGGCTAGAGGAAAAGGCCACACGTCGCCATGTGGGATCGGCCATCACACCATGATGTACCGCAGCTCACGTGCCGCTGCTGCAAGCAAATCGCTGAGCGTCAAGTCAGAGAGTGAGCGGTTGAACGTCGGCCTTGATGGGAGACAAGCGCGTCAGCAGCATTTTCACCATTTTTTTCCAGCGCTCGCTTACGAACATCGCTTTGCTCTTTTCGCCGCTTTCGCCGCGGCGGACCTCGCAGCCCCGCGCTTAGACGAGGTATTTTCTCCGGTTGTTCGTGTCGTCACGCCTAACGCTCACTTTGTGACCATATTGGAGTTAGTTGATCAGTGCGGCATCGGCCTGATGCTGCCCACCATATGCCAACTGCCCCGCTTGACGAGGAAGCCAGAAAACCGAAAACATGACCGACTTTTGCGCCTACTTAGCAAATTCAGCGAACATCATCCGAACCGATATACCTGTCGCCGACCAAACCGGATTGGCGACGTTCGGCGTTGGCAAACGCGGACTTCCGGGCGGAGCATCGCTTCGCAGGATCCGACTCCTGCCTGGCACTGCGATATTGCAGACTCAAGGTGGGCTGACGAGAATTGGCACAGAGGCTCCGTACGTCCGCTTACCTATAGCAGCGGCAATCGAATGCTGAAGTAAACGCCTTGGCCTGGCGCGCTGTCGCACTCAATGCTGCCGTTGAGGGCCTGGGTCACCAGATTGAAGACGATATGCATACCAAGTCCTGAACCGCCCTGCCCGCGGCGCGTCGTGAAGAACGGCTCGAATATCCGCTGACGAGCCTCGTCGTTCATCCCGCATCCGTTGTCGGTGTAGGTCAACAGCACTTGTCCGGGCTTGATCGATGCCTCAATCCGTATCTCACCCGGTTGATCGGGCTTAAAGGCGTGTATTAACGAGTTCATCAGCAAGTTGGCGACGACTTGATAGATAGCACCGGGTAGCGTCACGAAGCCGAGGTCAGGCGGACATTCGACGATGATCCGATGCTGTGCTCGCTTCAATGCCGGGCGGAGCGAGGTCAAAATTTCATCTATGTACTGCGCCAGCAGAATGTACCGGCGCTCCTCGCTGCTCTGATCGACGGCGACCTGTTTAAAACTTTTGACCAGTTTGTCGGCGCGCTGCAGGTTGCGCAGAATCAGCTCCGAACTCTCGCGCGCGGTCACTTCATAGGCGTCCAGATCAGACCGCTTCAGCTCACCGCTCTCCAGCAGGCGATTGAGACGTTTGGTTTCGCCCTGCAGGTGCGACGCGGCGGTCACGCTGATGCCGAGCGGCGTGTTGATCTCATGCGCCACGCCGGCCACCAGCCCGCCTAGCGCGGCCATTTTTTCTGAATCGACCAGTTGACGCTGTGCGAGTTTAAGGTCCGCCACGGTGCCTCTTAGCGCATCGTTTGCTTGGGTTAACGCATTGGTGCGCTCATCCACGCGATCCTCAAGCTCGTGATTGAGGTTTTGCAGATCGATTTCCGCCAGCTTGATCGGCGTCACGTCGCTCACCGTGCCGGCGAGCCGCAGCGCGCGGCCGTCAGGGGCACGCTCAACCACACGTCCGCGTGAGCGCAGCCAGCGCCACTCGCTGGATGAGTCCATGACCCGGTAAATAACCTCGTAGATGCTCGTTTCGCCCCGCAGATGGCGGCGCAGCGCCTGGCCAGGAAGGTCGCGGTCTTCCGGGTGAACAAAGCGCAGCATGTGCGATGCGCGCCCCGCACCCTTGTCGCGCGGTGCCGCAAGGAACGGCAGCGGGTTCATGCGCTTCATCGTGTCATTGCGAAGATCTAAGTCCCACAGCTCATCGCCGGTGCCCCATAGCGCGAGTTTGAGTTGCTCTTCACTCTCACGCAGGCGTTGGGCGGCGCGCTCGCGCTCGCGCCAGCGGCCCCACATCAACCATGCAAATGCAGCGAGCAGCGCACTCGCCAGCAGCATGTAGGCGACCAGCGCAAGCGGGCTAGCGGATGGAGAAGGATCGACTATTAGGCTAACTACAGACTCTGGCCCTGCCTGCGTCCCGTTGGTCGCCTGCACGCGAAAACGGTAGTTCCCCGCGGGCAAGTTGGTATAGGCAGCGAAGCGGCGGCGCGGCTCGGTATAGATCCAGTCCCGATCTAGGCCCTCCAGCTGATAGCGATAGCGCAGCCCCTCAGGCGCATTAAAAGCAAGCGAGGAAAACTCAAAACTAAGGTCGCGCGCCGGGTGTCGCAGGGTCAGCGCACCGCCGGCGCGAATACGGTCAGCGAGCGCGACCGGATCGGTATCTAAATCGGCAGCCGCCAAACTTCGCGCACGCGTCAACACAACTCGACCCGGTACCGGACGCTCACCTAACTCAGCGGGATCGAACACCGTCGCTCCGCGCAGACCACCGAAGACTATGCGTCCGTCCGGTAAGCGCGTATGACTGCCGATAAAGTAGCCGCCGGCCTGAGCGCCATCGCGACCACCAAAGGTCTGCACTTGCCAGCGCTCGGGGTTGATACGGCTGACGCCCGTCGTCGTGCTCGCCCAGATATCGCCGCGCGCGTCCTCGAACATGCCGCCGATCGCATCCGAGCCCAGACCATCTGCGCGCGTCAGCTTGCGGAATCGCGGGGGTTCGCCGGCCGCGCTCTGCATCAAATTGATGCCGCCGCCTTGGGTGCCGACCCACAGTCGCTGGCGGCTGTCTTCGAGCAGTGCAGTCACCGTATTGCTACCGATCGCTTCGGGATCACCGAGATCTGCCTTAATCCGGGTGAACTTTCCCGTCGCGCGATCCAGCTGATTGAGCCCACCTGGGCGCAAGGCCACCCAAAAGTTTCCGGCGCTGTCTTCGAAGCAGCTATTCAGCGTGTCGGCGGCAATCG
>JBBSIY010000238.1:0-6002 GCA_038257785.1 Lysobacterales bacterium | reverse complement strand
TGCGCCGGGTCCTGCGGCTGTCGCAAGGGCCGCGCTCGCATCCTGCAGGTCGGCGTTTGCAGGCTGTTTGCTGTCAACGGCTGACTCGCCCGAGCAGCCGCCCAGCGCGATGAGAGCGGCGGTCACGCAGAGCAGGGTTGTCGCTCGGACAATTCGCATGAAAAACCTCAACGCATGACGCAGATGGGCAAGCACTATGCCAGCGCGCAGTCGATAGAGCCGCATCACGGCGAAAAATTATGTTCGCTCAAGGGCGCGAACTCTGTCCTTGTGGTGGCACCCATCAGATAAGCGTGACGTGTTGCCCGCCGGTTTTGTCGGCGGCCGCCGGCAAAGCCCCACTGCCGGGAGACGCGTATGCGCAGGTCAGCTGAGTTACACCATTTCCGCATTCGCTTTGATGCGCAGCAGCGGGGTGCGGCTAAACGGGGTGTGGCTGGCGAGCCTCTGCACAATTTGCAGGTAAGTCATTCCGCTCGTGGTTTGACAGGCACACCAAGCGCGCAATCCGGGCCACCTCCGTTCGCACTGAGCCTGTCGAAGGGCTGGCGAGCAGGTGTGCAGAATTTGCCTAGCCGTGATTGCCTATCAGGCCGTTTCGCCGCGCTGCCACTGCAATGCCAGATGGCGGCGGCCGCGCTGCTGCTGTTCGCGACGGTTGGCCACGCGCAGGAAACCTGCGGCGTGACGTTCGCGGTTTTGAAAGACGGCTTTGAAGCGGGCGCGATGCCGGCCTACTCGCCGCCGTCGGCGACCACGCCATTGGCATTGAGCGTGACCTACCCGACCGAGGGCGCAATCCTCGGCGGCGAGATGATCGTGGTCGCCGGCAGCTTTAGCGGGCCGCCCAACGTCGGCATCAGCGTCAATGGGCAAGCCGCGGTCACCACCAACACCGGCTTTGTCTCGCGCCCGCTGCGCCTAATGCCCGGTGCAAACAGCATCAGCGTGCAGCTGCACAGCATCGACGGGTTAGGACCAAGCGTCACCCGCAACGTCACCTTTGACGCGGCGACTTCTGCATCGGTGCGGCTTGATCCGATTGACGTGACCACCGCCATTCCCGGCAGCGTGCGCGCGGTCATCGCGCTGCGATCCGGCGAGCCGCTGACGCTGACCCGCGTGCGGCTCGACTTTGATGGCGACGGCGCGTTCGACGTTGACACCGAAACCGCCGGTCAAGTGAGCTTCGATTATCGATTGCCCGGCCTCTACACGATCACAGGCGTCGCTACGCTCGACGATGGCGATCCCAACACCCCGCTGCTTGAGTTGCCGCTTACCCTGCCAGCCCTCGCCGAGCATCCGCAGCAGCATCGCTTCGCCCTGTGCAGCCTCTACGGCACGCTACGCAGTCGGCTGGTCGCACAAAACATTGCTAGCGCGCTAAACGTTCTCGCCGAGCCGCTGCGGCCGGGCTTTCAATCCCTCTGGACCGCCCTCGGCGCGCAGCTGCCCAGCGTTGCCGCGCAGCTCGGCACGATTGTCGATGGCACGTTCTCCAGCCAGATTTCCGAATACATCATCGCTAGGCCCATCCCCGGCCAACCGGGCCAGTCGATGGCCTACCGCGTGCAGTTTGAGCGCGAGCAGAATGGGGTCTGGCGAATCAGTGCGAGGTAGGGGATGCGAATCATGAACTCAGCGAACCAGATCGTACCCAGCTTGCGTCAGCGGCTATGCAAACGCTGGCATGGGCTGGCGTGGTGGGAGCAGAGCATCGTCGGGACGATGGCCGTCCTCGGTTTGATGGTTTTCGTCGTTTTCTATCAATTCTTCGGCTGGCTCCCTGGCCCGTCGGTGAGCGGTGTGGTGGTGGATAAAGCGACCGGGCAGCCAGTGGCGAATGCGCACGTGGTTGTCAACGTCAAAGTGACCGGTTTCGGGCTGGTGCACAGCGTTACCGGCTGCTCGGGTGGCAGCGGGCTAGTGATGACGGATGCGCAGGGTCGTTTTGCGTATTCGGTCGCTGGGCGAGACGCGTTCGGCTGGATTAATCCGCTGCACGGGTTCATCGATGTCGGCGTCTATCACCCCGACTATTCGCTGCCGACACCAAGAGCGGACCTCGTGCAGTTCCCCGAGGCGTGGTCAGTGCGCGCGAGCCGTCGCGAGCAGCGAATCGAGCTAGTGCCGAAGGCGACCTCAGCAGCGCAGCGCTATGTCGAGATTGATGGTTCGTTTGGCAGCGGGTGCATAGGGGTGTCACGCATCCACAGTCCGGCTGCCCTATCCCGCGCAATCTACGTGGAGCGCTGGGAACTTATCTGCGGGCCGCGCAGCGACCCTGCCGCATTCGATTACGTAGTGCTCGAGCAGGCGCTCCGAGGATTGGAGAGTTCGCTAGCAGGAGTCGCCAGAACGCTTTCACGAACTGGCCACAAGCAGCACGCGGAGTCTGGGCGTAGGGAATACATCTGGAAAAAGGTATTACAAGACTATCCGCGCCCGAGCAGCGCGCCCGGTTTTGGTCGGCCCTTGACAGTACACGAGCGCGCCGCCGTTTGCGATCTATATGCACCGCCAATAGAGCAAGTTATTACTGAGGAGAGGCCACAATGAACACGATACGCAGTGCGCTTTTTTTGACTCTTATTGCGGTCTCTGTTTCTGCTCTCAGCTATGAGACCGATACCCACGCCCGCATAACGTCGCATGCCTTTGAGCGCTCCGTCCTGGCTACTTCACAGCTTGCTAACCGGCTTGGACTAGAGCGTTATGACGACGAGCTAGCTGCTGACGATGGTGATCCGGCACAACCCTTTCTTATCCCCGACTACATCGCCTACAGCGAAGAACGTTCCGCCTACCTCGACTTCCGACAGGTCAACTGGGACGGCGCATTCTCAACGAGCAGCCGACGTACGCCCCAGCTTTTCGACTCGATCAATATGTACTCCGGCCCGGGCGAGGACTACCGCGGACGTGTCAGTGAGAATGGCCAAGAGGGGCGCTTCGGCCTCGACCACCTGCGTACCAAAGCCTGGCTAATGCGTGGGGCTATCCGCGAGGATGACATCACGGCGCTCGGCTATTTCGTTTCAGGTACCGAACCGCCTTATCCAGACGTAGATCCGTATGGCGCAATTACGCGTGTCACTCGCCACTTTTACGACCCCATCCACGATGCACCGCTTGACTCCTTTGTTGGCTGCACGCTTGAGGACTGTGAACGAAGCCCTGAGTGGGCCTTTGGTCAGCCGCAAGTAGCCGGTGCTGCCCCGCAGCCGCCCGATCCCAACCGACGTAATCACTTTACGTGGGCAGATGCGCGCGAGGCGCAGTGGTGCGCGTTGACGCGCAACGAGGGCTTGCCAACCCCGTTCAACAACGCCGACCGCCTCGCCGGAGATCGGCGCTTGTGCTGGGCGACCACCATCAAGGCCTTGGGCCATGTGCTGCATCTGCTGCAGGACCTCGCTCAGCCGCAGCACGTGCGCAACGACAACCATGCGCCGCTGATCACCACGCCAGCGCGACAAAGTTTTGAGCAATGGACCAACTTTCGTGCAGCCGGCGAAGCCAGCGGCACCGTGCCGGGTCCAGACGGGCTGAGTTTCATCGCCATGATCGGCTCCAACCCAAACACGCCGCTGGTCACTGGCTTGACGTATCCGATTCCGAGCTTCGCGCGACCTGTGCACTACTTCACCACGCGGCAAGTCGAAACCGGCACCACCCCGGCTGAGCTGCTGACGCGCCGTGGGCTAGCCGACTTCACCAACCGGAGCTTCTTTTCCGAAGGCACCATTCTCAGCACGCGCTATAGCCTGCCGCCCTCGGATCAGCAAAGCCCTTCGTTTGAGTCTGTCGATCGCGTGATGGCCGCCGACCCCGCCGCCGGCCAGCTGACCGAGCGATTGCTCCTCTCGCCGCTGGTGGATGCGGTGCAGGGCGGCTATGTCGATGGCGGATTGACCGCCTTCAACGGCAAGGTGCCCGTCGCCAACCTCGGGCTGTGGGCTGACTTTGCGACTGGCACGAACACTGAGATCTACCAGTCGCTCAGTCTATTCACCCAAACCACCCAGGCTGACGTCCTCATCCCGCGCGCCATTGCCTATTCCGCCGGCCTTATCGACTACTTCTTTCGCGGCAAGCTGGAGGTGACGCCGCCGCTGGATGGCTTGTTCTCGGTGATTGATCACGCCACGCCGCATACGGTGGGCGCTGCTGGCCTGCCTGTGATGACCAATGGCAACGTGTATGGCTTCACCCGCGTGCGCATGCGGGTGCGCAACGACACGGCGGCGATGAATGAGTCGGGCATCACCCCGGCAGCGACGGTGCCGCGCAATATGGCCGCCACCTCAGTTCCGGTCGCCGACGGCGCGCCAATGCTGATGGCTGTCGCGCGCTATCACCGCAACCCCTGCTATCGGCCTGACCTTTCCGGCGAGCGGCGCGTCGATTTTGCTGGCGTAGTGACCGAGCCCAGCGGCTGCACAGCGGGCACGCGCACGCCGTTTCAAGAGCTTTCAGTATCGCGTGCGGTGGCGACCGATGCGACGCAGATCAACGGGCCTGGGCAGGATTTGGTGTTCGATTTCAGTCAACAACCCATTCCTGTCAACGCGACAGATCTCGTCATTCAAGTGGTCTATCGTGGCCCCTTGGGCTTGGAGAGCGACGCCATCGCCGTTAGCAGTTTTGACGTGCTCGAGCCGACCTACATCACCCTGTGGAACAACACCGACTACGCCGGCTGCTTTGGCAACTGGGCGGCGCAGGGTTCGACGCCGGCTGGCTGCATTGTTGAGGGCGCCGGCGCGCAGCGGAACATTCTCACTACGCGCATCTGCATCGGCACGCAGCTGGTGTTTCAGCACTTTGAGAGCCCACACGGGATCTTGGCGCTCGGCGGCTACGTGCGATTGGCCGCCCTTCTGGATGGGCAAGTGCGCGCCACCCGCAGCCGTTCCATCGTCCAAAACATCAACAGCGCAGTTGAGATCCGCAACCGCAGCATCACCGGTGATGTTCGCCAGTCCAACAAAGAAGACCCGACCGCACAAGCGCCGTACACGTCGCAGCCGCTGTGGCAGAAGCGCGGCATTGTTGGCAGTTTTCGGCCCCTGCCGTACTACCAGATCAACGGTACCGATCCGCAACCGATCAACGACATGGGGCCGCTCGATGTCGGCGCACTCGCCAACGCCATCAGCGTGCCGGTCGCGCCGGATGCCGGCAACGTGCTGTTTCCAGAGCTTGCTGCTTCCGACATGACCTGCACGGTGGCCGGCACGCAGCCGATGTTTGCCGATGAGATGGCGCACGTGCGTCGCTAGTGCGGATGGGTTCAACGCAGTGCGACACCTAGGCGACCTGCTTCCGGTACGTCGCGTGTTCCGGTCATGTCCTGCATGCACTGTCAGCTGAGACCTAGCGCTAATTGGCTGAACAACAATCAGAAAAAGTGGGGAGACCTCCCTGCTCGGAGGAGGTGTGAGCAGCTAGCGACCGGAGGCCGAAAAATTATTTTCACTCAGGGGTGCGAACTCTGCCCAACTCGTGACACCTAGCAGGGGAGGGGCGAATTTTGCCAAGCGTAGTTGGCTGAAACCGCCCTTTAATAGCCGATTCGGCCACAAGTTCGCCGCCCAGCACATCAGGTCACACCCTATGAGCATGTTTACCGACATTGACGCCCCTTTAGCCTGTCGCGACGACGCAGCGGGCTCGTACGGCGGCCCGCTGGTGCTTGTCGTTGACGACCACGTCATCAATCGATTGGTGCTGCAGCGTCAGCTCGGGTTGCTCGGCTACCGAGCCGATGCGGCCGAGAATGGGGCGGCGGCGCTGCAAGCAATGCAGATGCTGCGCTACAGCGTGTTGATTACCGATTGCGACATGCCGGTGATGAATGGCTTTGAGCTCACTCGTCAGGTGCGCGGCTTTGAGGCCGCGCGAGGTCAGCCGCGCATGCCGATCATCGCCTTCACCGCCAGCGAGCAGGCGAGCGATGAGCAGTGCTGCACAGAGGCAGGCATGGATGATCGATT
>JBBSIY010000237.1:0-6002 GCA_038257785.1 Lysobacterales bacterium | reverse complement strand
TCGAACGGTGACTTGCGCACTAGCCTGTGCACGCCGGTTTCGGTTTTCAGCCAGCCGTAGGCGTACTCGCCTTCGACCCGGAACGTAGCGGACTTGATACCCGCGACGTCGCCGGCGCTGGCTTCCATCAGCTCGGTTTTCCAGCCGCGAGACTCGCACCAGCGCAGATACATGCGCAGCAGCATTTCTGCCCAGTCTTGCGCTTCGGTGCCGCCGGCACCGGCTTGGATATCGACAAACGCGCTGCAGGTGTCCATTTCCCCCGAGAACATGCGGCGGAACTCCAGCGCGGCAACGCCCCGCTCGAAACCATCTACGTCTTTCCGCACGGCAAGCGCAGTTTCTTCGTCGGCTTCAGCAACGGCCAATTCCAGCAGCTCATATGCGCCGTCTAGTCCGTCGCTAATGCTGCGACTTCCGCCCACCACTCGTTCCAGTGACGCGCGCTCACGGCCCAACGCCTGGGCGACGTCGGGCTTGTTCCAGATGTTGGGGTCTTCCAGCTCGCGACTGACTTCCTCTAGCCGCTCTACCTGACGATCAAAGTCAAAGATACCTCCGCAGCGCGCCGAGCCGCTCGCGCAAATCTTCGATGTGCGAAAAAATCGGATTGGTCTCGATCATGGTCGTAACTATGCGCAGCGAAAAAGGTGGCGAAGGATAGCAGGCTGCTTGGCCAGTGATGGATGTACGGTCGGTGAGATCAGCGTGATAAAGGGCCTTGAGCGCACAGGCGCGACGTGGCGCGCGAGCCCACCGCCTCCTCAGCCGGATTAAGAGATTTCTGTTTCCGAGGAACCTGCAGGCGCTGCCTTAAACACCCCTTTCCCTAGCCGTCATTGCGAAGCGCCGCAGGCGCTGCGGCAACCCACGCCGCGCGGGATCCTCGCTGATCGCGAGATCCTGCGCACGGCATCTGGATTGCCACGGCCGATGAAGCCGGCCTCGCAATGACGAGATCAGTGTGCCGAACCGAGATCGCCGTGCCGAACAATTAGCCATTGATGCCGTGGGTTCATGGCGAACTTTTTGTTTCTAAAGAACCCTAGGACCAGCCGCGAATACAGCGCTCAGACAGGTAGCAGATGGCGAACACGCAGCTGCACACCGCGGCGGTCGCGGAAGTCGTCAAGTTCTAGGTGATAGACGGCGCGAACCTGCTTGGCCGGTGGTGTTCCGGTCCAGCCGTCAAACTGGATGGCGCCGACTTCATCACCATCGGACGCGCGGAGCTGAAGTTTTAGATGGCGCTCGCCGACGATGCGCCAGCTTTGCACGGTGAACTCGCCGTCGAACATCGGCTCGGGAAAGCCTTGGCCCCATGGACCCCCGTGTCGCAATGCCTCGGCGAGCGCACGGGTGCGCTCCCTGCCGTCGATCTCACCGTCGCTCCAGCATTCTGCCAGCAGCATCGAGGGTTCGATCATTGCCTCAGCCTGCGCTGCAAACGCCGCACCGAAGCGCTCAAGATGGCCCGCCGGCAAGCTTAATCCGGCCGCCATCGCGTGGCCGCCAAAGCGGGTGATCAAACCTGGCTCGGCAGCATCGATGGCGGCCAGCGCATCGCGGATATGGAAGCCAGCGATAGAGCGTGCGGAACCACGCAGCTCAGCATCACCACCCTCGCCTTCTCCGGCAGGCGCGAATGCTACGACCGGCCGATTCATCGATTCTTTGAGTTTGGATGCCACCAGACCCACGACTCCGGCATGCCAACCCGAGTCGAACACGCAAACACCGGCAGGAATCTGCGCAGCAACAGTGCCACTCAGCGATGGAACCAGTGCAGTCGCCTCGTCCACCATCTGTGACTGCAGCGCACGGCGCTCGCGGTTGATACTGTCGAGCTCACGGGCCATGCGCCTGGCGTCCGCTTCGTCGTCAGTGAGCAGACATTCGATGCCTAGTCGCATGTCCTCGATCCGACCGGCTGCGTTTAGGCGCGGACCAAGCGCGAAGCCAAAGTCGTCGGCAAACAGCGTCTGCTCACGCCGGCCGGCGACTTCCGCCAGCGCGCGCAGGCCGACATTGCCGCGACCGCTGCGGAGACGCCGCAGACCCGCCTCTACTAATATCCGATTATTGCGATCGAGCGGCACCAGATCAGCCACCGTGCCGAGGGCGACAAGATCAAGCAGCTCCGCGAGATCGGGCTCTGATCCAGTCGCATACGCGCCCTCCGCCCGCAAACGCGCGCGCAGCGCCAGCAGCAAATAGAACATCACGCCGCAGCCGGCCAAGTGACGGCTGGGGAAGCAATCGCCGGGCAAGTGCGGATCAACGATGGCATCCGCGTCCGGCAGCGTCGGACCCGGCAGGTGGTGATCGGTTATCAACACGCGGATGCCCAACGCGCGCGCCGCAGCGACGCCCTGGTGGCTGGCGATGCCGTTGTCGACCGTCACGATCAGCTGCGGCAGCGGGTGTTCGAGGTCAGCGACCAGAGTCGGCGACAACCCGTAGCCGTGACGCAACCGGTGCGGCACGCGAAACCCCACATCGCGCGCGCCAAGCATTCGCAAGCCACGCACTGCGACTGCGCTCGCCGTCGCACCGTCGCAGTCGAAATCACCGACGATCAGAATACGTAAGTGCTGGCGCAGCGCCTGATGCAGCAGTTCAACACCAGCCGCGATTCCACTTATAGATTCCGGCGCGTGCAGCGCTTGCAGACGCAGCTCCGCATCGGACGCATCGAGCACCCCACGTGCCGCATACACGCGCCGAACGACGGGATGAACTGAATCAGGCCACGGGCCATGGGCGGGCACCAGCCGCCGGCGCAGCTGTGGCATCACGCGAGTGGATGCAGCGGCGTGCGCCGAGTGAGCTGATGATCTAGCGAGCGCCGGGTGAGCTCGTTGTCTGGCTTGCGCCGGGTGAGCTCATTCTCTGGCTTGCGCCAGATGCGCCAGCGATTTGCGTGGCGCCAAACGCGCTGCGCGCCGTCGGCAAAATCGAGCAGCAATGCGTCGAATGTTCCTTTGCTCACGGCTGACATTGCGCGCTCCAGCCAGGGCTCGGCGAGTTCATCGATGTCGCGCAACCGAAACAGATCAATCACATTAGGGCCGGAGGCCTGCGTCAAGCCTCCAGCAAACGGCTCAGTCAGCGGCACCTTGGCCTGCCGCGCCAGTGCGGCCACCACGGGGTCACCGCTGGCGATCCGAAGGTCCGCCGCTCGGACGTGATCGGGCAGCGCGCCACCACCCCAGAACCACAGGCTGTTGGCAGGCAGCTGGCCACGTTCTACCCGTTCAAGGTTGACCGGATGGTTGTGCAAAATAATCTGCGCGTCATTCATCAAACGTCGCCAGCGCCTGCCCTCATCACCGACCGGCATGTGGCTGTGCAGATCGTCACCCAGCACGATCTCTGGCGACGCAAAATCAGGCAGCTTCGATTGCGCTGGTAGCTGAAGATACCAGCGCGCCGCAACCGGAGCCGAGATCGGAAAGCCCTCATCACCGAACAATGGCCGCAACGCTGCCACCAGTGCTTCGACCTCCTCCGAGGTCAAGCTCAACTCGCCGCACGCCAACATTCGCGCCTGCGTCATGTCAGCACGCACATAGGCTGGATCGCACCTTAGCCACTTGCCCTGACCGGCGTCGTCGGCATCCAGCTGTCGGGTCAGCGCGGCAACCGGGACGCGCCGCGGCAGCACGTCGAAGACGCGCAGCAGCTGTGCGTCGCGGCCCGGCAGGGCGTCGGGTGGTTGATCGCCACGCCCTAGCAGCTGCGCTAAGGCAATCGGGAGTCGCTTGCCGCCGCGTAGGCGCTCACGCGCAGGCAGCAAGAGGATCAGCGTTCTGTTGCTCGCCGGCACCGTCAAAGCCATCGGGTCAGTAGCCCGAATGCAGCGCAGCGCAATCCGGGTTTGCTCGCAAACACCCAGCCCCGGATTTCGCTGCGCTGCATCCGGGCTACAAATCCACGTAACGCGCAGCGTTGAGATGGAATCACAAAAAGTCGCCCTGCTGCATCAACCGCTGTAGCGCACGCCAATCACTTCAAAACTACGCTCGCCGCCGGGCGCAGCGATGGTGATGGTGTCGCCCTCGTGCTTGCCGATCAGCGCACGCGCAATCGGTGCGGTAATCGACAGCAAGCCCTGCTTAATATCGGCTTCCAGCTCACCGACGATCTGATAGCTCACTTCGTCGCCGCTATCAACATCCGCAAGTTCTACTTTGGCCCCGAAGACGATGCGCGAGCCTGCGTTCAACGAAGTCACATCGATGACCTGCGCGTTCGACAGCACGCTCTCCAGCTCTTTAATGCGGCCCTCGATAAAACCCTGCTGCTCACGCGCCGCATGATATTCAGCATTCTCTTTAAGATCGCCGTGCGCACGCGCTTCAGCAATGGCTAAAATCACTTCGGGCCGTTTGAACGACTTCAAATGTTCAAGCTCAGCGCGCAATCGAATCGCGCCGCCTTGGGTAAGTGGTGCTCGCATTCTGAATCCTACCGTCGTGGGTTGACGCGTACCGCGCCGTCGTTGGCTGAGTGTGACTGATGGGGTCGCGGAGCACCAGACGCCCAGCTTTAGCGATGCCTATTTTTTTGGTTGGGTCGGTACGACCGAGTACGTCGGTTCATTTGGTCAGACTGGCGGTAGCCGACCTTCACATAAGGGCACGCGACACAGCATCCGATGCTTTGTAGACTCCGGGGCCGCGAATGGCTTTTTCCGTTCCGCCATTCCCGCCACTTTCGTAAACCATCACCCATGGGAGCCTCAATGCCTACTTCGCGTTCGCCACTTTCGCTTGCGGTTGCAATCGGGCTTTTCGGGCTCTCCTTATCGCTATCAGACGCCAGCTCAGCTGCCGTCACTGCCACCACAATGCCGCGCACCAACGAAATTGCGGTGGACGCCGATGTGGTGGTGCAGGATCGCGTTAGCGTCTTCGTCCACCTGCTTGATGCCCCGGCCGGCGAAGTGTTCGCCAATGAGCGCGCGCGATTCACCGCTAATAATCGATTTTTGTTCGCTGGTGATGCGGCCGAGCTAGCGCGTGCCGCTGATCGCACGGCAGCGAGCGCGGCGCATTTGCGCAGCGCGCAACTCACGGCCGCCCATGAGCCGATCATTGCGGCGCTGGTGAATCAATTCGATGGCCACGTGCTTTTTAACGCGCGCTATGCGGAAAACGGCATTGCCGTGCGCGTGCCGCAATCGGCGATTGCAGGCTTGCGCAGCATCCCTGGCGTCAAGAATGTAACCCTGCTGGCGACGCAAGAAACGCATGCGGTCAGCTCGATCGATTTCACAGGTGCGCGTACGTTCTGGGGCACTAATTCGCCCGATCTTGACCTGCGCGGTGAAGACATCGGCGTGGGTGTGATCGACACCGGTATCGATCATATGCATACCGAATTTGCAGGCCCAGGCGGCACCGCCTACGCGCCTGGCGCCACGACCGTCAGTCCGTTCCCGGCTCCGCCGGCTACACCCGTCACGGCCAACTTCCCGACGCCAAAAGTCGTATGGGGTTTTGACTTTGCGGGCGACGCCTACAACGCCGGCGGAACAGTGGATTCGCAGCTGATCCCGGCGCCTGACTTAAATTCTATGGATACCAATGGCCATGGCACGTCGGTGTCGAGCTTGATGGCGGGATTTGGCGTCAACAACGACGGCAGCACCTATCTGGGTGCGCACAATCGCACCAGTCCAAACATTCTTACTGACCTGCGCATTTCCCCCGGATACGCGCCGCGCTCTAGCCTCTATGCGTTTCGCGTGTTCGGAACCGCAGGCTCCACCCAGCTCAGCACGGCGGCACTGGACGCAGCCACAGCGATTTATATCTGGCAGGCCGATCCGAACCAGACGTGGGACGGCGCGATAACCGGCACGGTGTTCGATCAAACCGGCGCTGCGCAGACGATCAACTTCACCCTGCCACAGCCGCCGCAGACACCGCGCTTGCGGGTCGTCAATCTGTCGCTGGGTTCCAACGCGGGTGATATCGAAGAATCCTCAGCTGCAG
>JBBSIY010000236.1:0-6031 GCA_038257785.1 Lysobacterales bacterium | reverse complement strand
TGCGCATCTTCTCGGTGTCGGACGCGCGCTCCTGCGGCGTGCGGGTGCGGTCAAGATCGCCCACTAAACAACGCACAATCTCGCGCTCTTTCTCAAGCAGGGCACGACGCACAGCTTCAGTCGGATGCGCGGTGAAAACCGGCTCGATCCGCAAGCGACTGATCATCCCAGCAAACTCTTCGCTAGTGACGCCATCAGCGCGCAGCGCGTCCACGACCGCACACAGGCTGCCGGGCTGCGCCGCCGAGCCGCGCTTTTGATAATCGCGACGCCGCCGAATCCGATGCACGCGCTCGGCAATATTGACCGCGCCGAACCACGTCGAGAATGCGCGCACCAGCGCCTCAGCTTCGGGCAGCGGTCTGCCCGCCAGCTCGCGTGCAAGCTCGGCCGCCGGTGCCTCAGCCTCTCGACGCAAGATCGCCGCGCGCCGCAGTCGCTCAACCTCGGCAAAGAATGTTTCGCCTTGCTGCTCGGCAATCACCTCACCGACCAAACCGCCGATACGGTTGACATCCTCACGCAAGGGCTGATCGGTGGGCGGGAGTTCGATTTCGCGCAGTCGCGTGCGCTCGGCGCTCGAAACGCCTTTAGATGATGGGCTCATGGCGACAGATTACATCGCACGCCGGATCACCACACATCGCCAGCTCTGCATTCGATTGCATCTGCCGGCACCTCGCCCGGTGTGCCCATTCCACACAGCCAGCCGACATTTGCCGCACAGGCCAAGTTTCGTCTGCTGCCTGCAACCGGTAATCTCCTTACATGACCCGCCTCCTGATCGCCGACGACCATCCGCTGTATCGCATCGCATTGGCGCAGGCGGTGCGTGGCGTGGTGGCGGGGGCGCAGGTGGACGAGGTGGATAGCCTAACGGCTGCGCGAGCGCACCTACTCACCTACCCTGATACCGATTTGGTATTGCTCGATCTGCATATGTCAGACAGCTTCGGGCTGATGGGCCTAGCGGCGCTGCGCGCTGAGTTTCCAGGGATCGCCGTGGTGATGATTTCGGCACATGACGA
Organism: Lysobacterales bacterium; assembly: GCA_038257785.1. Lineage (GTDB taxonomy): Bacteria > Pseudomonadota > Gammaproteobacteria > Xanthomonadales > Xanthomonadaceae > JANNWF01. Next base: position 5,003 of record JBBSIY010000236.1, on the reverse strand, counting down.
TGCACCTACGGTTCGTCGCGCGCTTACCTACGGTGCCGCCGGATTTATTCCGAAGCGCTCCAGCATGGGTGAGCTGGAAGCCGCCCTGCGTGCCGTTCTGGCCTGTGGCACATGGGTTCAGGAATCAATTGCCGCCTCATCATCGCGCGGCGTCGACGCCGAAGATCGCGCACTTGCCGCGCGCCTCGCCAGCCTGACCCCGCAGCAGTTCCGCGTCCTTAGCCGCATCAACGAAGGCCGCTTAAACAAGCAGATTGCAGATGAGCTCAGCATCAGCGAACGCACGGTGAAAGCGCACGTTAGCGTGATTTTCGAGAAGCTCGAAGTTCGAAATCGTACTCAAGCGGGCGTTTTGCTGCAGCGACTCGCTATCAGCGACCCGACGCGGCAGGTGGATGACGCCTGACCCGTCACATTCTCCATTGACTAGCGTCGTGCTGCGGGTCAGCGACGAGTAAGCTGGTCTCACATCAATGCAAAAGGGGAGCCATCATGGCGCAAGCCACCAGCAGCGGTAATCCGCTGTTCGACATCCTGAAGTCCGTCCGCGAAGGCGGCAGCGGCGGCGCTCGACGCCCGCCCGGCCCAGCGCCAAAACTACCAACGTTCGCCTTTGGCGCACTGGCGGTTGGCGTCATTATTCTCTGGGCGGTGCTCAGCAGCTACTACACGGTGCAGCCGGAAGAGCGCGCTGTGGTCAAGCGATTCGGCGCGGTGACAAAAGTGTCCGATCCTGGTCTGCACTTCAAGATTCCGTTTGGCGTCGATCAGGTGCAGTTTGTCGCCACTGAGCGCGTGCTGAAACAGGAGTTCGGATTTCGCACAGCGTCGATTGGCGAACGCACCGAGTACGCCGAGCAGGACTTTCCTGACGAGTCTTTGATGCTGTCAGGCGACCTCAACATCATCGACGTAGAGTGGGTCGTGCAATACCGCATCTCGGACCCCATGCTGTTTCTCTACGCCATGCGCGATCCCACCGGCACGCTGCGCGATATCACCGAATCGGTGATGCGGCGCGCCGTCGGCAATCGACTCGGCAGCGAAGTGCTGACCACCGCACGCGTGGAGATTTCCAACTTCGTGCGCGAAGAGACGCAGAAGGCGCTGAACGCCTACGAGGCGGGAATTCAGATCGTCACCGTTGAACTGCAGGACGTCGTGCCACCGCAGGCCGTGCAGCCCGCCTTCAACGAGGTCAATGAAGCGCGGCAGGAGCGCGAGCGGATGATCAATGAGGCGACCAAGCAGCAGAACCAGCAAATTCCGCGCGCCCGTGGCAACGCCAATCGAGTGATTTCGCAAGCCGAAGGCTACGCCACCGAGCGGGTCAATCAGGCGCTGGGTGAAACCGCCCGATTCCGCTCGATACTTGCCGAGTATCGCGGCGCACCGGACGTCACCCGCACCCGTATGTATCTAGAAACGATGAACGAGGTGTTGCCAAACGTAGGTTCGGTGGTGGTCGTGCAAAAGGGGCAGATGCCACCGCTGCCGCTGCTCAACCTGCGCGATGCGCAACCGCCGAAACAGGAGAATTAGGATGAAAGTTTCCCCTCTGTTAATCGGCATCGGTGCGCTAGTCGCTTTCGTCATTTCCGACGCCACCTACGTCATCGATCAAGCCGAGCAAGGCATCATCGTGCAGTTCGGCGAACCCGTCGGCGACGTGGTCAGCGATCCCGGCCTGCATTGGAAGAAGCCTTTCGTGCAGGAAGTGCGCCGCTACGACAAACGCCTGCTCGACTGGGATGGCGATGTCAGCCAGATTCCAACGCTTGGGCGGGAGTTTGTGCTCGTCGATACCACCGCTCGCTGGCGCATCAAAGATCCGCTGCAGTTCCTGCGCTCGGTGCGCGATGAACAGGGCGCACGCACGCGACTCGATGACATCATCGACTCGACGGTTCGCGACATCGTGTCGGGCACGGACCTCGAAGAAATCGTCCGCTCGCGCGACTGGAATGTCGATGTGAAAGACCTCGAAGAAGAGGGCATCACGCGCGCCGACGTTGATTTGGAAAAGCCGAAGAAGGGTCGCGAACGCCTAGAGCAGGAAATTTTGGCTGCTGCCTCTAGTCGAATGGACGAGCTGGGCATCATCTTGGTTGACGTGCGTATCAAGCGCATCAACTACATCGACAGCGTGCGCCGTCAGGTGGAGTCACGGATGGTGTCCGAGCGCCAAAGCATCGCCGAGCGCTTCCGCTCCGAAGGCCAAGGTCGCAGTCAGGAAATCCTCGGCCAGATGGAGCGCGAGCTACGCACCATCAACTCCGAAGCAGAACGCCAAGCCGCCGAGATTCGCGGCAAAGCCGATGGTGAAGCGACCAAGATTTATGGTGAATCGTTTGGCGCAGATCCCGAATTCTTTGCCTTCCTGCGCACGCTCGAAACCTACAAGACCATGGGCGCGAACACCACGCTGATGATCGACTCGCAGTCTGAGTTTTATCGGTACTTGGAGTCGACGCGCAAGCGCTGATCCGAGTTGATGAAGAGCTGCACGGGTCGATCATTCGACCCGTGCAGCCTTCCGCCGATTCGGTAGAACCCGGATTTCGCTGCGCTGCATCCGGGCTACTGGAGGCACTCGCTGTCGAAATACCGCGCGGCCCGGATGTGTCGGCACTAGATGCTGGGGCCCCTATATGGCGGCAACGGCGAAGCGTAAAGCAAGGAAGCAAAAGCTGGATTGCCACAGCGCCTACGGCGCTGTGGCAATGACGATTCGGCTGGCTGAACGTTCAATCACCGCCTAAGGCCTGAGACCTACGCGGCGCCATTCACGACGCAAGCAGGGCGTCCGTGCCTACGCGAGCCAAAACCTAAAGCCGCTGCACCCCATGCACAACGCCTAATCGCCGGATCCGCCGAATCACGTCGGCCAAATGCTTGCGACTCTTAACCTCGATGCTGAAGTGCATTACCGCCATGCGCAGGTCGCGCTCCTTGTACTCGACGTTGTCGATGTTGGCGGCGGCCTCAGCGATTGCGGTGGCGACTTTCGCCAGCACGCCCGGGTGATTTTCGACATCCACCCGAAGGGCCGCTGCATAGTCGCCTTGTACGGTGCGATCCCAGTCGATCTGCACCCAGCGGTCGGGCGACTTCCGAAACTCGGCAACGTTGCTGCACTCAAGTCTGTGTACGACGATGCCCTTGCCCGCCGTCAGGTAGCCCATGATGGCGTCGCCCGGCAGCGGATAGCAGCACTTGGCGTAGCTCAGCACGCTGCGCTCGGTGCCACTGATCAATATTTTTTCGCTGCTCGGCGCCCGAAGCGCGGCCGGGGCCTCAGTATCGGTCGAGGTCCGCACCAGCTCCTGCGCCACCTGCTGCGGCATACGATTGCCCAGCGCGATATCGGCGAGTAGTTCTTCCAAGCGATGCAGTCGGCTTTGACTGAGGTACTGCTCCAATCGGCCAGCCGGTACGCGATCCAGCGAGCTGTCCAGCGCCTCCAGCGCACGATCTAGCATGCGATGGCCAAGTCCGACCGCATCTTCGTGCTGCAGGCGCTTGAGAAAATGTCGGATCGCCGTACGCGCCTTGCTTGAGGCTACAAATTCCAGCCAGCTTGGGCTCGGCACGGCGGACGGCGCGGTAATAATTTCGACCGACTGCCCGCTCGCGAGCTCGGTACGCAGCGGCACCAGCTTTTTATCGACCCGCGCAGCGACGGCGTGATCACCCACGTCGGTGTGCACCGCATAGGCGAAGTCGAGCACGGTCGCATTGCGCGGCAGCGACAAGATGTCGCCCTTCGGGGTGAACAGATAGACCTCGTCCGGGAACAGATCGACCTTGACGTTCTCAAGAAACTCCATCGAGGAGCCGGCCACTTCTTGGCTCTCCAGCAGACCCGTCAGCCAGTCGTTGGCGCGAATTTGCGCGTTGCTGGAAGTTCGCTCGCCGGTTTTGTACATCCAGTGCGCGGCAATGCCGCGTTCAGCCAGCTGATCCATTTCTTCGGTGCGGATCTGCACCTCAATCGGCGACCCATGCGCGCTGAACAAAACCGTATGCAGCGACTGGTAGCCATTGGCTTTCGGAATGGCGATAAAGTCACGGAAGCGCGCATCCAGCGGTTTGTAGAGCGAATGCACCGCGCCGAGCGCGTGGTAGCACTGCATGCCGTGCCCCACCACCACGCGAAAGCCAAACACGTCCATCACTTGGTCGAAGGTTTTATGTTCGCCACGCATTTTTGTGTAGACGCTGTACGGCGATTTCACGCGCCCCACCAATCGATGCGCCAGATGCTCGGTCGCCAGCTTGTGAGATAGAGCGGCTTCAATGGTGGCCATGGCCTCGCGCCGAATCACCGGCTGCGACTGGATACGCTTTTTGATCACGGCGTGGCGACGTGGATACAGCGCCTGAAAGCCCAGATCCTGCAGTTCGCTTTTGATTCGATTCATGCCCAGCCGCTGGGCAATCGGCGCATAAATTTCTAAGGTCTCGCGCGCGATTCGACGGCGCGACTCCGCCGCCATGGCGCCGATAGTTCGCATGTTGTGCAGACGATCTGCCAGCTTGATCAGGATGACCCGCAAATCACGCGCCATCGCCAGCAGCATCTTGCGAAAACTCTCGGCCGCGGCCTCGAATCGATCCGCAAACTCGATTTTCTCGAGCTTGGTAACGCCGTCAACCAGATCAGCCACCGACTGACCAAACTCGCTGACCAAGGCGGTTCGCGGCAGTGCCGTGTCTTCCAACGTGTCGTGCAGAATGGCGGCGCACAGGCTTTCCGCGTCCAGCCGCAGCTCAGCAAGAATGCCGGCCACGGCTAGCGGATGCGTGATGTAAGGCTCGCCGCTGCGCCGCGTTTGCCCATCGTGCGCCGCCGCCCCGATCAGGTAAGCACGCTGCACACGCGCCACTTGCTCAGGCGGCAAGTACGTCGCCGCCAATGCGGTCAATACGCCTGCCTCGATCGGGCACGGATCGAGCAGCGGAATTTCAGCGATGGCGAGCGCGGCGACAGACATCTGCGA
>JBBSIY010000235.1:0-6098 GCA_038257785.1 Lysobacterales bacterium | reverse complement strand
GGGCTGGTGCCGGTGAATAGCGCGCTGGGTCGCCACGCTGATCCGACGCACTCGTTGGCGGTAGCGGACGCGCGCTGCGCGCTGGTCTACGGCCACGATCATTTTGATCTGTTGAGCAGCGCGGAAGTCTACGCGCATCTGAAACGCTGGCTGAAACCGCGGGTGCTAAAAGCGAAGGCTTGAGTGTCCACTCCATTGGCCTCGCGTATCCTGCCGGCCATCGCGGGCGTCCTAGCCCGCACCCTTTCGTTAGGAGTAAGTCATGGGTTTGGATTTGGTGCCTTCGGGCCGCGCGGTGCCCGACGAGATCAACGTGGTCGTCGAGATTCCGAAAGACGCCGAGCCGGTGAAGTACGAGGTCGATAAGGCCACCGGGGCGATTTTTGTCGATCGCATTCTGTCGACGCCGATGCGCTATCCCTGCAACTACGGCTACGTGCCGCACTCGCTGTGCGGCGACGGCGATCCGGTCGATGTGCTGGTGATTCTGCCGCTGCCGCTCATCCCGGGCGCGGTGATTCGCTGTCGGCCGGTGGGCGTGTTGAATATGACCGACGAGGCCGGCGGCGACGAAAAGATCCTGGCGGTGCCGGTGGATTCCGTGTTTGCCGGCTATGCGCATATCCATGACATCGGCCAGGTTTCACCGCACTGGCTTGAGCGCATCGGCCACTTCTTCGAGCACTACAAAGATCTTGAGAAGGGCAAGTGGGTGAAGCTGGACGGCTGGGGTGACGCCAATGCCGCCAAGCGCATCATCAATGAATCGATAGCGCGGTTTGAGGCTGAGCCCGATAAGCCGAAGTTCTAGCCAGAGCACGCAGCTCCGTTGCTGATAGTGCTCTTGCGCGGAGCAATAGGCTTGTGCGTGGAGCACTGGGAAACCGGTTCGCCCTGAGCCTGTCGAATAGCTTTTTAAGTAATGGGCGACGCGCATCACGCCGTCAGATCCATCTCTATTAGGCTATAGCCCCTCGACAGGCTCAGGGCGAACGGTTCGCGCGAGGCTTGCTTAGGCACTGCACGGGGGTAGCACAGCCGTTCGCCCTGAGCTTGTCGAAGGGCTTGTTTCAGACGTGGTGGTGACGATCACCAGCGTTGACGGAACATTCTTCTGAGCTAAGCCACTTCGACAGGCTCAAGCCGAACGGACACACGCGATGTGTGCTCGGTCACGATGTCTTCGCGCGCGGTTGGCAATTCGCGCGCGATCCACGCAGACTGCCGCTGAACCTTTAATCGCACCACGCCCTACGCAATGCGTTTGACTGATGACTCCAATCTGCTTCAGCTGGCCAGTGAGCTGGCTGCGCAGCCTGAAGCGGTTCGCGAAGCGCATCTCAGCCAGTGCTCAGCGGAGCAGGCGCGGGCGCTGCGCGCGATTATCGATACGTTTAGCCATGTAACCGTGGCCGGTGAACCGAGCTCCGATTTCTCCGCCTCGAGGGCGACGCCAGAGCAAATTGGTCCGTTCACCCTAGTGCGCCTGCTCGGCGAAGGCGGCATGGGCGCGGTGTACCTAGCGCAGCAGGATCGACCGCAGCGCTTGGTGGCGCTAAAGCTGATTCGCAGCGGGCACTATTCACCGTCGCTGATCGAGCGTTTTCGTCGCGAGGCGGAGTTTCTTGGCCAGCTTGAGCATCCGGGTATTGCGCGCATCTTCGCCGCTGGCGAGCACGACGGGCCGGGCGGTCGTATTCCCTACCTTGCGATGGAGTATGTCGAAGGCGCAAGCCTGCGCGAGCACAGCCAGCGCGCCGAGTTGGATGATCGCGCGCGGTTACGCCTAGTTGTTAACGTCGCGCGCGCCGTGCATCACGCCCACGTGCGTGGCGTCGTCCATCGCGATCTGAAGCCGGGCAACATTCTGGTCGCTGCGGACGGCCAGCCGCGGGTGCTCGACTTCGGTATTGCGCTGGCGTTGGATGATGTCAACGCGCCGCTTGATGAACGCGGTGATCCGCAGCGTCTGACGCAGTTCGGCGAGTTGGTCGGCACGCTCAGCTATATGAGCCCCGAGCAGATCAATGGCGATGCGCGACGGGTGGATCAGCGCAGCGATGTGTACGCGCTGGGCGTGATTCTGTATGAGCTGCTGAGCGGCGAGCATCCGCACGCGCTGCGCAATAGTTCGCTGATCGAAGCGGCGCGCATCGTTTCAGAACAGCCGGCGCGGTCGTTGGCTAAGCGTCGCCCCGAACTGACGGGCGATATCGATACCGTGGTGATGAAGGCGCTTGAGCCGGATCGCGACCGTCGCTATCAAAGCGCCAACGAACTTGCTGACGACATCGAGCGCCTGCTGGATGACCGTCCAATTTTGGCTCGACCGGCGACATCTGCATACATCGCGAGCAAGTTTCTTCGACGCCATCGGCTGGCCGCTGCCGCCGTCACCGTCACCTTGCTTAGCCTCATCGCCGCGGTGGCGATATCGCTACATTTCGCCTTTGCCGAAGCGCAGGCGCGGCGCGAAGCGGTGGCGCGTGCCGAAACCAACGAAGCCGTTTCACGTTTTCTGGTCGACATGCTGACCAGCGCCGATCCTGAGCGCGCGCTGGGCGACAAGCTAACGCTGCGTCAGGCGCTGGACGCAGCAGCCGACAGCGCCTCCGCCACCATGAGCGAACAGTCCGCCGTGCAGGCGCAGGTCAAAGGCACGCTGGCGACGACCTATCGCAGCCTCGGCGACGTGGCGATTGCCGAAGAACTCTACGACGAGGCGCTGCTGCTGCTGCCCAGCGCCACCGATGAGGACGCAGTCGCGCTGCGGCTTGGGCGCTTAAGTTCGGTGCTTGATGCTGGGCGCTTTGACGAAGGCTTGGCGGATGCTGAGGCGGTGCTCGCTGACATCGTCGGCCGGCCAACGGATGATCCGCAGCGCTTGAAGATCATGATGGAGAAGGGCCGCGCGCTGCTGAGTCTCGGAAAAAACCCCGAGGCGCGCGACGCTTTTGGCGAAGTCGTCGCAATCAGTGACGCCAACCGCGCACTCGACCCGGAGATCGGCCTGCAGGCGCGCCACAATCTGGCGAGCGCTCTACGCACCAGCAGCGAGTTTGCCGAAGCTGAAACGCTGCTGCGCGAAATTCTCGAGCGCCGTCTTGAGGTTAACGGCGATGAGCATCCGCTGACGCTTTACTCGCGCAACAATCTGGCAGCGATCATCCAGCTGCAGGGTCGCGACGATGAGGCGGAAGCTGAGTTTCGCAGCGTGCTGGACGCGCGTCGCCGGATGCTGGGGCCTGAGCACCTTTCGACGCTGACGACCATGCAGAACTTAGGCAACCTGCTTGCTCAGCAGGGGCGCCGCGATGAGGCCACGCCGTTGATACGCGCCGCTGCCGAAGCCACCGAGCGCGTATTTGGTGCAGAGCACGCCCGCACGCAAACGGCGCAGAACTCGCTGGCCTATCTGCTTGAGGATTTGGGCCAGCTGGACGAGGCCGAAGCCCTGCATCGGCGCATTCTTGCGCTGCAAAACGCGCGGCTCGCCGCAGGCGAAACGATTGACTCCGAGCTGCTGGGCACGCGCAATAATTTGGCGATGCTGCTGGCGCGCAAGGGCGAGCTCGACGAGTCGATCAGTCAGTTCGAGCTGCTGCTCAAGGCCGGACTCGCAGCCTTGCCCGAGGATCACGCCTACGTCGCCATTTTCCGCAGCAACTATGGCGACACCTTGAACAAAGCCGGCAAGCCAGCACTGGCGCGGCCGCTGCTGGAAGCGGCGTTCCCCGTGCTTGAGCGCGGTATGGGAGCGACGCACAAGCGCACGCGCGATGCGGCACAGCGACTGGCGACTACCTACGCCGCGCTCGGCATGAAGGCAGAGGCCGCACGCTTCGAAATGATTGCGGCTGGTTGATATGGACGTGCTGCTGGAAACGCCACGCTTTGCCGTCGTCGCCAAGCCTGCCGGACTGATGGTGCACGATAGCAAGCTGGCGCGCGGCGAGACTGATTTTGCCGCCGATCAGCTGCGCGAGCAGTTCGGCAAGCCAATATTTTTGATTCATCGATTGGACCGCGCCACCAGCGGCTGCCTGCTGCTCGCGTTTGATCGCGAGACCGCCGGCGCGCTTGGTAAATCGCTGATGGCACACGCCGTCGGCAAGGACTATCTAGCCATTTGTCGTGGCTGGCCCAACGATAGTTTTACCGTCGATTATGATCTTGACGGCGGTCCCGGCAAGCCGTTGAAGAAGCCAGCCGTCACTGAGTTCACCCTGCTCGCACGCGGTGAGCTCGATGCGCCGGCCGGTGGCTTTGACACCGCGCGATTCGCGCTCCTGCAGGCGCGCCCGCTGACCGGCCGATTTCGACAAATCCGACGGCATCTGAAACACGTCGATCACCACATGATTGGCGATACCAGCCACGGCGACGGCGCGCGCAATCGGATTTTTCGCATGCGCGGCGTGCATCGCATGCTGCTGCACGCGTGGCGGCTGCGCTTTCCGCAGCCTGAAACCGGCGAAGCAGTGAGTGTCGAAGCGCCACCGGAAGGCGAGTTTCTAAAAGCGATGCGGCTGTTCGAATGGTGCCTTCCTGCGTCCCTCACGGGCGAGTAGCGGTGCCCTGCGTTAGGGCACGCTAACGGCGGCAGGCGAGGGCGACGCCGGTGCTTCGCTGAAGCCGAGTCGGTCGCGAATGTCTTCGACAATCATGTACAGGCACGGCACCAGCAGCAGGGTAATGGCCGTCGCAAACAAGATGCCAAAGCCGACCGAGATCGCCATCGGAATCATGAAGCGCGCTTGACGCGAGGTTTCGAAGATCATCGGCGCAAGGCCGCCAAAGGTTGACAGCGTCGTGAGCATGATCGGCCGGAAGCGACGCGCGCCCGAGTGCACGATTGCCTCGAACGGCGAGTCGCCAAGCGCGCGGCGCTGGTTGGCGTAGTGCACCATCACTAGCGAGTCGTTGACCACGACGCCAGAAAGCGCAATCACGCCCATCACCGAAATGATGCTCATGGAATAGCCCATCAGCACGTGACCAATGATGGCGCCAAATATTCCGAACGGAATCGCGAACATCACGATGGCCGGTTGCACATAGCTGCCGAAGGGAATCGCCAGCAGGGTGTAGATCAACGCCAGTGCGAGCAAGAAACCGAGGCCGAGCGAAGATATTGCGTCGCGCATGTCGGCCTGTCGGCCTTCTAGGCTATAGCTCAAGCCCGGAAAGTCTTTTTGCAGCTGCGGTAGATTCTCGGCCTGCACGCTGGCGACGACCTGACCGGCCTCGCTGCTCGGCGTTACGTTGCCGCTGACCTGCACGGTGCGGCGGCCATCACGCCGACTGATGCTGTCGTAGGCGTGGCCAGGATCAATGTGCGCGACCGTATTGAGCGGCACGTAGGTGCCGGCGGGCGTGCGAATCAACAGCGTGGTGACATCGCCGACCTGCCGACGCTCGTTCTCCGGCAGTCGCACCATGACACGGACTTCGTTGCGACCGCGTTGCTGACGCAGCACTTCTGCGCCAAAGAACGCCGCACGCACTTGGGTGGCGATGTCGCGTGCGGTCAGACCAAGGCTGCGGCCCGCATCAAGCAGGGTCAGATTGAACTGATCCTTGCCCGCCTGAAATCCGTCATCAACGTCAGCGACGCTCGGAAACTCAGCCAGCAGCGCCGCCAGCGCGCTGCTGGCTTGATCTAAGACCGCCACATCGCGATGGCTGAGCTCGATGGTCAGCGCTGGGCCACCACCGGGGCCACCGGAGTCGGACGCGAATCGCACAAACTGCGCGTCGGCAATCGGTGGCGTCTGCTGACGCCAGCGTTGAGTTACTTCAGAGGTGCTGATCGGTCGCGTGGCTGCGTCAGTCAAAAAGATCTGCACGCGCACTTGGTTTTCGGTGATGCGTGTGTAGACGCCCGTCGACAGCGTGTCGCCGCCGCCCTTGGCCACGACCGCTGTCGCCGCGCTGCTGATTTGCTCTGCAACCGCGCGAACGCGACTGGCGGGCGTGCCAACCGGCAGCTCGGCCGTGGCTTCGGCGAGATCCGCCTCGACCGTTGGCATCAGCTCGAAGCCCATTCGCCCGCTGGCCGCATAGGCGAGCACGATGGCGAGGGCCGCGACTCCAAT
>JBBSIY010000234.1:0-6140 GCA_038257785.1 Lysobacterales bacterium | reverse complement strand
TCGTCGATGCGCTGACCGCCGTGCTTAAGCCCGCTGCAATTGTGTGGAAAAACGACAGCAGCGCGCGCGAGATCGAGGGGCTGCCAAGCTACGTGGAGCTGGCCGCTGGCGAGCTGCCTGCGCGAGTGGTCGCTAAAGAGGCCGGCCTGACGTTTGTCATTGATGTGATGGGTGGGCAGAAGACGGGTTGGTTCTACGACCAGCGTGCCAACCGCGATGCGATGACATCCTGGGTAAAGGGTGCACGCGTGCTGGATCTGTTTTCTTACGTGGGCGCGTGGGGCATGCGCGCAGCGCAGGCCGGCGCGTCTGAGGTCATCTGCGTCGATTCATCTGCCGATGCGATTGGTTCGGTGAACGCCAACGCCGCGCTAAACGGACTCGAGAAAATTGTGCATGGCGAACGCGCTGACGTCTTCGATTACCTGAAAGCTGCGCGCGCTGAGCGTCAGCGCTGGGATGTCGTGATTCTTGATCCGCCAGCCTTTGTCAAAAAGCGCAAGGACTTCAAGCAGGGCTCGCTCGGGTATCGGCGAATCAACGAGGCCGCGATGCAGGTGCTGGCCAAAGACGGCATGCTAATCACCGCCTCATGCAGCTATCACATGGGCCGCCCAGCGCTGCTCGAAGCCATCAACGCCGCTGGCCGTCACCTTGATCGACAGGTGCAGGTGCTCAGTCAGCTGCAGCAAGCACCCGATCACCCAATTCAAGCCGCCATCCCTGAAACCGACTATCTCAAAGGCTATATTTGCCGCGTGCTGCCGGTTTGATTTTGTTGGGCGCATCAAAGAGCGCCCTATAAACAAAGCAACTGATCCTCCAGCGCATGGATGTACTTCGATGTACCAAGAGCTGTCGCCATAGATTTTAGGTCCCCTATGTGGCGGTAGCGGGCGGGAGATCAGGCCCGCAGGGGAGTACGCATGGATGCGTGCTCGTTTTCGCCAGCACAGGACGTGCTGTCGAACACCCCTCTCGCTCGCTGTGAACTCGCAGCTTCATCGCGAGCGCCACTTCGGGGTCGCCTTTCTTTGGGTTACCTTTCCTTGGCGAAGCAAAGAAAGGTAACTCGAGCCCCGCTTAGGGGATCGAAGCAACGCCAGTAGCCAAACTACAGCGCGTCAATGCAGCTGCATTTCCAAAACATAAAAACACCATGCCTTGGATCCACTCAATAGACCCCATCGCCATCCATCTGCCGTTCTGGCCGCATGGCATCCATTGGTATGGCATCACCTATCTGCTTGCCTTCGGCTTGGCTTGGTGGGTCGGTCGTCAGCGCATACGCGCGGGCTACTTCCCGGGCGTGAGCGAGGTCGCGTATGGCGATCTGATGTTCTACGGCATGCTCGGCGTGGTGCTCGGTGGGCGCATAGGCTACGTGCTGTTTTATACCTTTAGCGATCTGCTGCAAGACCCGTTGTTAATCTTGCGAATCAAAGACGGCGGCATGAGTTTTCATGGCGGGCTGCTTGGCGTGATGGTGGCGCTGCTGTGGTGGTCGCGATCGCAGGAGCGGCACGTGTTCGACACACTGGATTTTGTCGCGCCGCTTATCCCCATTGGCTTAGGACTCGGTCGCATCGGCAACTTCATCGGCGGCGAGCTTTGGGGTCGCGTTAGCGACGTGTCGTGGGCGATGATTTTCCCCAACGCGCTGCCGGCTCCGTTTTACGGCATGAGCGCTGAGGCGCTGCGTAGCGCAGCCGCTAGCGGCGCGCTGGATGGCCTTGCGCGGCATCCGTCGCAGCTATATCAGGCCGCGCTCGAAGGCTTGGCTTTGGGTGCGATTCTGCTGCTTTACTCGCGTTCGCCACGTCGACGGTTTGCGGTGGCGGGCATGTTTGCGCTGTTCTATGGTCTGTTTCGCATCGCGGTCGAGTTTGTTCGGCAGCCTGATGCGCAACTTGGATTTTTGGCGTTTGGCTGGCTAACCATGGGGCAGCTGTTGTGCCTGCCGCTGATTGCCGTCGGCGTCTGGCTGCTGTGGCTTTCTCGCCGCGCGCCCTGCCTGCGCTTGCAAACGTCGGCGTCTTAGCTGATGCAGGTCTACCTTGATCTGCTGCGCCATGTGCTTGAGCACGGCGCTGAAAAGTCCGATCGAACCGGCACAGGCACGCGCTCGGTGTTCGGTTGGCAGCTGCGCTTCGATCTGTCGGCCGGTTTTCCTCTTGTCACCACCAAAAAGCTGCATCTGCGCTCGATCATTCACGAGCTGCTGTGGTTTTTGCGCGGTGAAACGAGCACGGCGTATTTGCGTGAGAACGGCGTCAGCATCTGGGATGAGTGGGCAGATGCCAACGGCGAGCTTGGCCCGGTGTACGGCAAGCAGTGGCGCTCGTGGTCAACCGCGGATGGTCGGCAGATTGATCAGGTTCGCTGGCTGCTGGACGAGATCAAGCGCAACCCGGATTCACGTCGGCTGATTGTGTCGGCGTGGAACGTGGGCGAACTTGAGCAGATGGCGCTTATGCCCTGCCACACCATGTTTCAGTTCTACGTTGCCGACGGCAAGCTGAGCTGTCAGCTGTATCAGCGTTCGGCAGATATTTTTTTGGGCCTGCCGTTCAATATCGCCAGCTACGCCCTGTTGACGCACATGGTGGCGCAGGTCAGTGGTCTCGCCGTGGGCGACTTCGTACATACGCTGGGCGACGCCCACCTGTATTCAAATCACATAGAGCAGGCGCAGCGTCAGCTAAGTCGTGAGCCACGCGCGCTGGCAAAGCTCGAACTCACTCCTGGCATCACCGACCTGTTTGCGTTTCGCTTCGACGACATCGCAATCTCCGACTATCAGCCGCACCCCGCAATCAAAGCGCCGGTCGCAATATGACGGGTGTGTCGGGCACGAATCGTGGGCCCGAGATCGTCCTGATCGCCGCCTTGGATCGCCACGGCGCGATTGGACGTGACGATTCGCTGCCTTGGCACTTGCCGGACGACCTCAAGCGCTTCAAAGCACTGACCTTGGGCCAGCCTATTCTGATGGGCAGAAAGACCGCCGAGTCGCTGGGGCGCGCGCTTCCGGGGCGTGAAAACTGGGTCTTGTCACGCAGCGGCATTGCGCCCTTCGCCGGCATGCGCGCGGTGGATTCAATGGCGTCGGCACTGGCGCAGACGCAGAACGCGGAGACGCTGTGCGTAATCGGAGGCGGAGAAATTTACGCCTTGTCTCTTCCGCTCGCATCGCGCTTGTTGCTGACTCACGTCGACACTGCCGTGCTCAATGCGGACGCTTATTTTCCTGCCTTGGACTTGGATGATTGGGAAGCGGTGTCGCGTAGTGAGCACCCCGCGGACGCGCGCCACGCATACGCGTTTGCGTTTGTGGACTATCGGCGGCGAGCGCTGTCGCATTCGTTGACTGCCTCAGATCGCTGAAACGCTCGTTTGAGATTTTGTTGCCGCCTATCGGCGATCATTCGCGGTCGATTGAGTCACGCTTACTTGATTAGGATGCCTTCCCATGATGTCAGCCGTTCAGGCGCTTCAGCAGCTTCGCGATGGCAATGTGCGGTTTGTTGATGATCGCACCAAGGGCGATGCCGTTATTGATCGCGCGCGACGCCACGAAGTGGCGGCAGGTCAAGAGCCGCTGGCCATCATTCTTGGCTGCTCAGACTCGCGGGTTCCTGCGGAGATTGTGTTTGATCGCGGTCTCGGTGACCTATTTGTCATAAGGATTGCGGGCAACATCGTCGCACCCTCGCAAATTGGCAGCGTGGAGTTTGCGGCCGAGCGTTTCGGTACGCGCTTGGTCGTCGTGTTGGGCCATTCCCGCTGTGGCGCTGTGGTGGCGACGGTTGACGGGTTGCTGAGCGCGACCAAGCATCCCTCACGCAATGTTCGATCGATAACGGACCGCATTAGCCCTGTAGTGGAGCCCCTGCTGGCGACCGATCTTGCCAAAGATCGTGATCGCCTCATCAACCACGCGGTGCGCGCTAACGTGCGCGCCTCGGCCAATCAGCTGCGTGCGGGCTCGGCGTTTCTTGAGGAACTCATCGCGCGCGGTGAGCTATTGATTGTGGGTGCTGAATACTCGTTAGAGTCGGGCGTGGTCGAGTTTTTCGATGGCGTTCCGCAATAGGGTCGCCTGCGGTGCGGCGATCAGGATGTGCTTGAGACACCGCTAGCGGGCGACTGCGCACGCAGCAGCGAATAGGGTGCATCCGCATCACACGCCGGGATAGCGCCCGCGCGCTGAATTACCCAGCGCGCAATCTGATGGCCGGCGCGTGCGGCCTCGTCCGCCGGTCGCCCGGCGCAGCGCGCCCACAAATAGCCCGCATTGAACGCGTCGCCGGCGCCGCTGCTGTCCTTTACCTGTTCGACGGCGGCGGTCGGCACGATTTGGCGTCCTTCTGCTGAGTCGATCAGGCAGCCGTCGGGTCCGCTTTTGACGACGACCTCATTGCAGCCAGCGCCGCGCCACGCCACTGCAACATCCTCTGCCGTACACGGCAGGCCGCGCAGCTTTTGTTCGTCATCGACCGTCGGCAGGCCAATATCCGAAAGTGCAACCGCGGCGGTTGCCGCGCTCAGCGCATCGGCATGCGATGGCCACAGAATGGGACGATAGTTGCCGTCAAACGCCACGCAGAGACCGCGACGCCTACGCTCGGCCGCTACGGCTAGCAGGCGCGCGCGCGCGCGGGATGGCAATACGGCTAGCGAGATCAAGCTGAAATACAGCAGATCGGCGCTTAGCGCCGTTTCCAGGGCTTGCTCGATTCCCGCCAGCGAGAAAACCTCACGTGCGGCGCTTTGCGCGCGGTCGTAGGTGAAGTGACGTTCGCCGTTGGCGTCGTTGTGAATGCTGTAGCTGCCGATGCGGCGCTGCGGATGCGCCAACACGTGGCTGATATCAACACCTTCGCTGCGCCATGCGTCGGTAATGGCTTGGCTCTCAGCGTCGCTCCCGACTGCCGTGATGTAGCTCACCTTGACGCCACAGCGAGCTAGGTGAATGGAGGTGTTGAGCGTATCGCCGCCGTAACTCAGCGCAGGCACGGCGGTGCCTTGTTCGACCGATGTGTCTTTATCGGCGGTCGCTAGCCCGCCACCGACGGATGCTCGCCGCTCCAGCATGGCCTCTCCCACAACCGCTACATGCATAACGTTCCTTTAGGCATCGACTTCGTGCTCACCCGCGCAGCGAGTTCGCACTTTACCCCACCGCTAAACATCGCTGAGGCAGCCTTGCAGAACATCGGCAGCATTAGCACCGTAAAGACGCGAGGAGCAGGGTCGCCACGCTGACGCTGCCTCGTGCCCGCAGCGCGCCACTCACGCTGGCGACAACGAGCCGGCGGCTGATGCATTTTAGCGGGTCGTTGCCTGCTGGTTGGCGCCTCAGGTATCGCCATGGCAGGGGTCATTTACTACCGAAGCAGGCCGGATGTCTCTCGCCTGAGCGCCTGCCGGTGCCGACCACTATGGTGCAGTCGGCCAACGCATCTGCTGGAACCTGACCCGTGCTAAACCGGATTCATGAATCCTAAGTTCGGTCCGGCGATCGACATGAGCGAGCCGGTCATATGCTGCAGGTTGGGGAAGATGTCGGTTCGGTCAGCATCGCTGAGCCCATACCAGCTTGCGAGCGTCGCGGCGTATTGATCGACGGACAGAGTCGGGATGATCTGTCCCCAGCCAGCGTTGTCGGGGTTGCTCTCGGCGGCTGACAAATTAGGCATGCGGCCGTAGATGCGCGAGCCGCGCACAGAGTTGCCGAAAACGAAATGATGGCCGCCCCATCCGTGATCGGTACCGTCGCCGTTGCTGCTAAGCGTGCGACCAAACTCAGAAGCTGTGAAGGCGGTCACCTTGTCGCCGATACCGAACGCGGGCGCGTTCAACACGTCATAAAAAGCTTTGACGGACTGCGACAGATCGGCCAGCTGCGGAGCTTGATCCGCGAGCTGATTGTCATGATTGTCGAAGCCGCCGATGGCGGCAAAAAACAGCTGGCGATTCATTTGCAGCGGCGAGCGCACGCGCATCACACGGGCAATCATCAGGAGCTGGCCGGCCAAGCGCGGCAGTTCAGCCAAGCTGGCGGGATTCCAAGGCAGACCGTGCGCATCCCAGAACGGCCGATAGACCGGGTCGGTGTCGGGCGCGCCCGTCAACGC
>JBBSIY010000233.1:0-6141 GCA_038257785.1 Lysobacterales bacterium | reverse complement strand
GTTCGAGCGAGCGCCGAAGCTCGTGGCTTAAGTCGGCGCTATCCAAGCGCTCGACAATCTGCGCCTCCTGCGCTTCCAGTCGCGCATGTTCACTGTGAGCAGTCGCTACGACGCCCGCAATGGCTTGCCGCGCCACCAGCAGGCGCAAATGCAGCCACACCAGCTGCTCGAGACTTTCGACATGGGTTTGCAACATCGGCGACTTGCCGAGGGTGGCAAATATCTCGCGCGATCGCGCTTCAATGTTGCGCTGCCGCTGCTGCTGTCCCGAATCCAACTGGGCTACGAAGCCGACATAGCGCTGATCGACTGGGTCCGCTTTCTGCACGCCAGCATCGACGCTGGCGCGAAAGCGTTTGCTGTTCGCTAGCCATGCCAGGTAGGCGACCTCAAGCCCAACGCCAAGCGCCAAAAAGCCTGGACTCAAAAAGGCCCCCAGAAATCCAAAGGCCGCCAAGCCAAAAAAGTTCGGCGGTATCGGCATGTCGAAAGGCCGCGCCACAAACGCCTTCCACCAGTAGCGCATCTCGCTCATGGTGTCGTGCTTACTTCCGGCGACAGCTCCAGAAGTGGCTGATCGCCCATCGCGCGCAGCAGCGGCGGCACGAACGCCATGTCCGTCGCCTCGCGAATCGCGATCCGCATCTGGAACTCCAACACGTCACGCGGCACCGGGGCCTGATAACCGTCGATGCAGGCGGCCAGCGCTTTGATTGGCGAAAGCTTCGCCGTGCGGTGCAGTCGATAGACCTTGACGGCAAGCGCCTCAGCAGCGCCCGGGGTCAGTAGGATGGGCAGAGCAAGCGCCTGCATTTTTGCTGCGTCGCAGGCCATGTCAAAGCGTTTGAACATTGCACCGAGCAGCGCCGCGCTTTCCTTTACCGTCGTCGTCGGCAGCAGAGGAATTTTCACGTCAATCCGACCCGGCCGCTTCAAATCGACTTCGATCAGATCCGGGCGCGACGACGCGAGAATCCACATGACGCGGCCGCGATTGTCGGCGTTCGACATTTCCTGCGCGATCATCGAATAGATACGGCCTGAAAGGCCGGAGTCCCCGCTGCCTGAGTCGCGCTTGCCCAGCGTCTGGTCGGCCTCGTCAATGAACACGATGCAGCGCCCCAGCGCACGAATCAGGCGGAAAATCTTTTCAAGGTTGCCTTCGCTGGAGCCAACCCAGCGGTCGCGAAAATTCTTCAGCTTGATAACCGGCACGCCTGCTTCACCGGCCAGGCATTCGACGAGGTAGGTCTTACCCGTGCCGACCGGCCCGCAAAAAATGTAGCCCATCGGAAGCGCGCGCAAATCGGATGCGTTCCATAGCGCAATGTCCTGCCGCAGCCACGCTTTGAGGGCAGGTTGCGCGTGATAGTCCTCAAGCGTGCGCTTGGATTCGATGAACTCTATGAGCCCAGAAGCATCGGTTTCAACCATCTGCTTTTTGGCTTTCACCCAGTCCGCGGGGCCGAGTGCCCTGCCCTCGTGCGCGCGAATCCTCACCAAACTCCCGAGCGCGCTGATACTGACGCCCGATAGCGCATTTGCCGCCGCCTCGTCACCGCTGTCCGCATTGAATGCCGAGGGGAAGTCCAGCCGCAGCTGCGCAAGCGCCAAACGCAGAACACCCGCATCGGGGAGCGGCACGCGCACACGCGTCACGCGAGGGTTGAATGCCACCTGAGGATGCAGATCGTTCAAATTGTCAGCGATCAGAAAGCTCGCGAATGCAAGGTCCGTAAACGGCGGCTCGCTGGCCCAGTCGCGAATCAAGCTGGCGAGGCTGGCGATGTCAAAATCGCCGGCGCGCCCGCCCGGCAACAGCTGGTCCGCGCCGCGCAAGATGATCGCCACGTGCTCCGTGTCTTGGCGCCCTAGTGCCGCGAGATTTGCGCGATAGCGCAAGTATCGACTCACCACTTCGACCGCCGCACGCGGATCACGCGGAAGCGGGCCAATCTCTTTGCTGCCTGGCCACTGAGCTAGGCGCTCGGCACCGCGCAGCACGCCGAGGCCATTGCCAGGATCGTAAGAAAACAGCAAATCAAAGCCGCCCAGCAGTTGCGCATCCAGATAGCGCCCCAGTCCCACCAGACGTCCACCTAGCGGAAAGCGGTCGGCCACATTGCCATACAAAATGAACTGGCCATGCGCGCCACTTTCGTAGCCCAACGCAAGTTCAGCAACCCAGCCAGGTGCATCAGCGGCAATCGGCATGCTCGTTTCCTCTGCAGCACAAATTATTGAGAGTGACGGCTTGAGACCGACTTTTTGCGCTTGATTTACTGCGACTGAGGGTCAGCCTGCCGTTCGCCGCCCATACTGCGCGACGCGGGCATAGGGGCTGTCTCGGGCTCGCCCAGACTGATCCCTTCGGCAGCGGCAAAGTCCGCCAGCGCCTGATCGGCCAGCGCGGTCTGCTCAGCCTCCTTAAGATTGACTTCGCTCATATCCATGGAGTCGCGCGCCACACGCGCACGGCCAGCGGCCTTGTTGCGCTCTTCCTCAACCATGTCATGCAGGCGGTTCAAGCTGTCGCCCGATCCACCGATGCTGCCGATCATGCCCGAGGCCATTTCGGTCATTTCGGCCATGGCGGTTTTCATCTTCATATCGTTGAGGGCGCCTTTCAGGCTCTCCATTTTTGCCCGGGCGGCATTGACCGCCACATCGCGCGCCTTCAGCAGATTCTTATAGGTATCGTCGGCCTGCGCCATCTGGTTGCGGTTTTCTTCAAGATCCCGACTGATGGTTTGCAGACGCAGCGCGTTCTGCGCCGCAGCGGCTTTATTGCCGGCGCGCAAATGCGCCGTGGTGCGCGCGCGCACTTCTTTCTCTTCTATCTCCAGCTTGCGCACCTGACCGATCAAACGCTCTGCAAGCCCTGCATGCGCCGCTAGCCCTTGATTAAAGCTAGAAATCTGCTTTCGCAAGTTTTCCTGCTCAAGCTCCAGCAGCGCTTCTGGATTGCGCTTCTCCAGTCCGCTCACGAACAACGACATGAAGCCCTTAATTAGATTTGCCAATCGCGTGAACATGTCGCCTCCTTAGGCCAAAAAAACTAATCGCGCTCAGCTTTGAGCGTTCCAACGCCGACACTCTACGCAGCCGACGGCCGTGAATCCATTCTGCGGACACCTGACCCGACGCGCCAATTGCCAATGCGTGACGCGCGTGAGCAATGTGATCAGCGGCCTTCGCATGCGAGCATTCGGCCCATGAGCATGACGAATTCAAAACGCGCCGCGGTCGTTGGCGGTGGTCCAGCCGGTTTGATGGCCGCAGAAACGCTGCGCGCACGCGGCTTTGAGGTAGACCTTTATGACGGCAAAGGATCAGTTGGGCGCAAGTTTCTAATCGCCGGCAAGGGCGGTCTAAATCTGACACATAGTGAGCCGCTTGCGCAGTTTGTCGCGCGCTTTGGCATGCGCGCACGCCGGGTTGGGAGCTGGTTGAACGAGTTCGACGCCGAGGCTTTGCGCGCTTGGGCGGCGGATCTAGGCGTGGCTACCTTCGTTGGCAGTTCGGGGCGCGTCTTCCCGACTGACCTCAAGGCCGCGCCGCTCTTACGCGGCTGGCTGCGCCGACTGCGCGCCTCCGGCGTGCGTTTTCATATGCAGCATCGCTGCCTCGGTTGGAGCGAAGCTCAGGCGCTGAGATTCGCGACCCCCAACGGCGAAATCGATGCAGCGTTTGACGTCGTCGTCCTCGCACTCGGCGGCGGCAGCTGGGCGAAGCTGGGCTCTGATGGCGCATGGGTGGGTTGGTTGCGCGCGCAAGGTGCCGACATCGCGGAGCTGCAACCGGCCAACTGCGGCTTTGAGACACGCTGGAGCGAGCACTTTGTCAAGCGCTTCGCCGGCATGCCGATCAAACCAGTGAGCATCAGCTACACCGATCTGCAAAAAAAGCAGCACAGCCAGCGCGGTGAAATGCTGGCGACTCAGCACGGGCTCGAGGGCAGCTTGGTCTATGCCGTTTCAGCGCCGTTGCGCGAGATCATTGCCCGCACCGGGTCGGTAGAAATCCATCTCGATCTTGACCCTGAGCGCACGCTAGAGGCGCTTGCCAACGCGCTTTCGCAAGCGCGCGGCAAGCACTCACAAAGCGAACATTTGCGCCGCCGCGCCGGCATCAGCGGCGTGCGGGCGGGCTTGTTGCGCGAAGCTCACAGCCCCGAGGTTTTTAGCGAGCCGAGACGTCTAGCGGCAGCGATCAAGTCGGTTCCCATCACCCTGCACGGCACTCGTCCGTTGGATGAGGCAATCAGCAGCGCCGGCGGCGTGCGGTTTGAGGCGCTGAATGACGCGCTGATGTTGGCGACGAAGCCCGGCGTCTTCTGCTGCGGCGAAATGCTTGACTGGGAAGCACCCACCGGCGGCTATCTGCTGACGGCAAGTATGGCTAGCGGCGTTGTTGCGGGACGCGGCGCGGCCGACTGGCTAGCCTCATCGCCAGCATCATGAGCGTGCACTGCGACTACTTCGCACGAGCGCAGTGCCGATCCTGCCCGAGCATCGAACAGCCTTACAACGAGCAGCTTTTTCGCAAGCAGCACGCGCTTCAGCAGCTGCTGTTGCCATGGCCGGCCTTGCATTGGTTGCCACCGATTGCCAGCAAGCCACACGGATTCCGCAACAAAGCCAAGATGGCGGTGGGAGGCACGGTTGATCGCCCGACGTTGGGTCTCGTGGCCTTGGCGGGTGGCGCGCAAGATCTGGCCGATTGCTTGCTATATCCACCTGAATTGCAGCAAGCGTTTGCACCGATCAAACGCTTCATTACGGCGGCCAACCTCACGCCCTTTGATGTCATCAAACGCCAAGGCGAACTCAAGTTCGTGCTGCTGACGCTGGCTGAGCACTCCGGTGAACTCATGCTGCGATTGGTGCTGCGATCGCGCGAATCGATGTCGCGTATTGAGAAGGCGCTGCCGGTCTTGCGCGCCGCGCTCCCTGCACTGAAGGTAGTGTCGATCAACCTGCAGCCGCTGCCGGCGGCGCTGATTGAGGGCCCTGAGGAGATTCTGCTCAGTGAGCAACACGCGCTGTGCATGCAGTTGAACGGCATACCGCTTTATCTGCGTCCGCAGGGCTTTTTTCAGACCAACACTGCGGTCGCGGCGGCGCTATATCGGCAGGCACAGCGATGGGTAACCGACAGCCAACCCGCAAACGTATGGGATCTTTACTGCGGCGTGGGTGGTTTTTCACTGCATGCCAGCAATGCCGAACGCAAGGTGCTGGGCATCGAAATTTCCGCCGAAGCCGTCGAAGCCGCGCGACGTTCTGCCGCTGAAATGGGTGAATCACGTGTGCAATTCGAAGCGCGCGACGCCGGCGACATCCGCCTGCCAACGCGCGGCGCTCCCGAGCTGGTGATCGTCAACCCCCCTCGCCGCGGCATTGGTGCAGCGCTGTGCGAGCAGATTGAAGGCAGCGATACCGGGTGGCTAATCTATTCAAGTTGCAACCCGGTGACGCTGATCGCTGACCTGCAGCGCATGCCATCGTTAGCCCCACAACAAGCCCAGCTGCTCGACATGTTTCCGCACACTGCGCACAGCGAGACACTGGTGCTGCTAAAGCGAAGCTGAGGCGATGTGAGCACTCGCCGGCGAGTTGCGACAGCGAGGCAACCCAGCATTCGAGAAGTACGATCGTGTCACCCATCGTCACGGCTTCCGGGGGAATCTAGCCATGACCAGTGAACGCCGACACAGCGACGAAATACGTGCCGCGCTAAAGCGACAGCTCAACGAAGACCAGCGCGTTGCGCTAGCCGAAATCGAGCGCCACGGCTAGGAGCTAAAATTCATTCGGCATCCGCCCTTTCAGACACCGATCGCGGTCGTCCAAGACGCCGAGCGCACGCGCCTCGCCGTATTGGAATCGAATGGCACCATCAACGAAAAACTTACCCTAGCGACTCGAACATGAGCAACAGGCGACGCGAATCTATGTCCGGTCGCCTGATGCACAGTGGTTTCGATCAGATTTTTCCGATCACACCACGCCCTGCGCAATCATGGCGTCGGCGACTTTGACGAAGCCGCCAATGTTGGCGCCTTTGACATAGTCCACGTACTTGCCGTCACCGCTGCCATAGCGAACGCAGCGATCGTGGATCTCTTGCATGATGTCG
>JBBSIY010000232.1:0-6183 GCA_038257785.1 Lysobacterales bacterium | reverse complement strand
GGGCGCGGTACCGGCACCGTCGGCTACAACCTGCAAGCTGCGGTAGACGCGGAACATCACCTAATCGTTGCGCACGAGGTTACCAACGTCGGCAATGATCGCGCGCAGCTCTCGACGATGGCGAAGAAGGCGCGCGACGCGCTCGGTACAGAACAGCTGACCGCGCTGGCTGATCGTGGGTACTTCAGCTCGCTGGAAATTATTGCCTGCGAGCAGGCGGGAATCGTTCCCTTGGTGCCCAAGCCGCTGACATCGAACAGCAAAGCGGAGGGCCGCTTCGACAAGCGGGATTTCATCTACCACCCCGAGGCTGACGAGTACGAATGCCCGGCAGGTGAACGCGCGATCCATCGGTTCGAGACGCAAGAAAACGGATTGACGATCAGCAAGTACTGGTCGTCCTCCTGCCCCCGATGTCCAATGAAAGCGCGATGCACAACAGCGGACTACCGCCGGATCACGCGCTGGGAGCATGAGCAGGTGCTTGAGACGATGCAGGCTCGCCTTGATGCCACGCCGGATGCCGCCGTCATTCGACGACAAACGGTCGAGCATGTATTTGGAACGCTCAAGGCCTGGATGGGTACGACACCGTTGCTAACTAAAACCTTGCCGAGAGTTCGAGCAGAGATGAGCTTGGCGGTCCTTGCCTACAACATGAAGCGGATGATCAAGATCTTTGGTTCGCAAGGCTTGATGCGAGCGATCGCAGCCTAACGGCTGCACTTTTTTCCGTTTCAGACGGAATCTCACGCACTCGCAACTCGCGTCATCCGCCAGAGAGCGTCCGGTGAGGAGTCTTCACACAGCCTCGGTCGACAGCGGCCCGATCATTCCAGCCAACAGATGATCACTCGGTAGCGGAACACTGATGCTTTCCAACCGGCGCGCGCGCAGCACTAGTCCAAAATTTCACCTTTTAGGCTACAAACCTCACCTTTTAAGTGGCCGGACATTAGGGACGAGCAGTTCATTTGGCATAGCGCTCTCCGCATCACCACAGCACTTGCAAAAGCACACACATCGCAATGGTGTATATTTATACACCATGCCTACGCTCACCCAGCAAAGCTATCTCGATCTCATCACTCAGCGGCTGGCTGCGGGTGAAGGTGCGCCTTCGTTTGACGAGCTGGCGCAGCACTTCGGCGTCAACCTCAATGCCGCACGTAAGCACGTGCAGGCGCTGGCTACTAAAGGCCTAGTCGAGCTGATACCGGGCAAGGCGCGTGGCATTCGCCTGCCCGCCACTGCTCGCCGCGTGTATTCGCCTCACGTTGAGGTGCCGCTAGTGGGACGCGTGGCTGCTGGCGCGCCGATCCTGTCAGAAGGTCAGATCGAAACGCACTATCTGCTCGACTCAGCGCTATTCCGACCGCGCCCGGATTTTCTGCTGCGCGTGGAAGGCGAAAGCATGATCGGTGCCGGCATTGATCCGGGTGATTTGATCGCAGTTCACCGCACGCCAGAGGCTGATCCGGGGCGCATTGTCGTGGCCCGGCTAGATGGCGAGATCACCGTCAAACGCCTGGCGCGCGATGGCGACGGCTGGCAGCTGCTGTCTGCCAACCCCGCGTTTACCCCCATAAAAATTGGCCCGCACTACAGCGACTTCGCTATCGAAGGCGTCTATGTCGGTGCCATCAAGCGCGCATGAACTGCAGTGCCGCCGCGCCCCGCGCTATCGCATGCGTTACAGGATCAGCGTCTCTTTCGTGCGGGCCAGCCGCTGGCACATGGCAAGGACGCAACGCCTAGCGGCTTTGCTGCACTTGATGACGTGCTGCCCTGGGGTGGGTTTCCGCGCGGTGCCTTGACCGAGGTCCTGCTGCCGCATCCAGGCGTTGGTGAAATCAGCCTGATTGCAGCCGCGTGGTCACACATCGGCATGCAGGAAAACACCGTGTTTGTCACCCCTGCTGGCCTCATTCCTTATGCGCCGGCCCTGCATGCAGCCGGCGTGTCGTTAGCGCGCTTTGCGTGGATAGAGACTACCGATGCCAAGGCACCCTGGGCGGCTGAACAGTGCCTGCGCTCAGGCTGCACCGGGGCTGTCGCGGTCTGGCTATCGGGCGCTGACGACAGGGTTTTGCGCCGTTTACAGCTCGCCGCCGCCGAGGGCAGATGTCACGGCTTTGTGTTTCGTCCGGCACGCCACGCCGCCAATCCCAGCCCTTGTGCCTTACGTCTGCAGTTGGAACCCACATCGGGCTCGCTGCGGTTGCGGGTCATCAAATGCCGTGGCGCACTGATACCAGGTGCGCCGCTCAATTTCGAACGCAAGGCGTGACGCACGCACACCTATGCACTGGGCTTGCTGCTATCTGCCGTCGCTGTCGTTGGAGGTATTTGAATCGACCTCAACGCCGCGCATTGTCATCGACGGCCCGGCGCAGCGCGCATGGGTGCATGCGGCAAGCTCCGCTGCGTTAGCGCTAGGTGTGCGGCCCGGCCAGACGCTGGCAGCAGCGCACACCATCAGCAGCGATATCGACGTCAAGCGTCGTGATGTGTCGCTGGAGTCCAGCCGTCTGCAGCTACTCGCCCTGCACGCCTACAGCAGCAGCCCGCAGGTGGTGCTGATGCCGCCTGATGTCGTGCTGCTGGAGGTAGGCGCGTGTTTAAAGCTGTTTGGCGGCTGGCCGGCTATTCGCCAACGTCTGCGGCAAGCGTTTATCGATGAAGGTCACACAGCGCGCATCGCGCTGGCACCTACGCCGTTGGCCGCGCAGCTGCTGGCCACGCTTAAAGACGATGTCAGCGTAGCGAATAAAGCGCGGCTCGCTGACCGTTTGGATGGCATCGCCATCAGCGATGCGCAGCTCGATAAAGCCCATTACGCACTGCTGGCGGATGTCGGCATACGTCGCTTGGGCGAAGCCCGTCGACTGCCCAGCAGCAGTTTGGCAAGGCGCGCCGGACGTGAGCTGATCACGCACTTGCAGCGCCTGTATGGCGAGTCAGCCGATCCGCAGACGTTCTGGCAGCCGCCGCCGCGCATCGAGCTTGCGTGCGAGTTTGAGTACGGCATCGACAACAGCCAAGCCCTGCGCTTTCCGCTGCAGCGGTTGACGCGTGAACTGACGCGCCACCTGCATGCGCGCGACTGCACGATTCAGCGCTTTGAGCTGCGTTTTGGCCACGAGGGACAGCCGCCAACAGCGCTCGCCGTCGGTCTGCGCACGCCGCTGCGGCAGGCCGATGCGCTGTTCGATAGCGCCTGCGTGCGGCTGGATCAAGCTCAGCTACCGGCACCTGCACACCGGCTGAGTTTGATCGCCGACGACCTGCTGGTTTTCTCGCCACCCACCGCTGACTTGTTCGACACCGCCAATCGCGGCTCACTCGACTGGAAGACCTTGACTGAGCGTCTCTCTGCGCGCTTGGGTGATTCAGCCGTCAGCAGCATCGCCGCTTGGCCTGATCATCGACCCGAACACGCGTGGCGACGCAGCGCATCGCCGTCCGCCGACCCCATGGAAAATCTGCCGCCGCGCCCCACCTGGCTGCTGCCAAAACCGCAGCCGTTGAGTGCGCGCATCGTCGCCTTTATCGGCAGCGCCGAGCGGATCGAAAGCGGCTGGTGGGATGGGCAAGACGCGCGCCGTGACTATGTGATCGCCGACCTTGATACGGGCCAACGCGCGTGGCTGTTTCGCGAAGTAGGCAGTGAAGATACCGCTTGGCGCGTACACGGCTGGTTTGCATGAAGCCGCATGCGTCTCGCCCGCTGAGACGTCGGCGACGCACGCTGCGCGGCATGCACAACGCCACTGGCTACGCCGAGCTGCACTGCTTAAGTGCGCTCACCTTCCAACGTGGCGCATCCAACGCAGACGAACTGTTTGATCGCGCCAAAGCACTCGGCTATGCCGCGCTTGCGATTACTGACGAGTGCTCGCTCGCCGGTGCCGTGCGTGCGCTACAGGCGAGCGAGCGCAGCGGCGTCAAACTGATCCTAGGCAGCGAACTGCTGCTCGCCGACGGCCTCAAACTGGTGCTGCTGTGCAAAAACCTAGCGGGCTATGTCGCACTCAGCCAGCTGATTACGCGCGCTAGGCGCATTGCGGAAAAAGGCCAATACAGCGCGTCACGTGCTGACGTTATTGCCACTGCCAATGAGGATTTATTGGCCTTATGGGTGCCGCAATCGGCCGCACGTTGGGATGAAGAGCTGAGCTGGATCAGCACATATTGTCCGCAGCGCTGCTGGATAGCCGTTGAGCGCCACTGCTGCCCTTCGCGTGAAGCGGACCCTCAGCAGCTAGACGCACTGGCTCGGCGGATGAATATTCCACAAGTTGCCTGCGGTGACGTGCACATGCACGTGCGCCGCCGCCGTGCACTGCAGGACGCGATGACCGCGATCCGCCTGCGTCGCCCCGTAGGCACCTGCGGCTACGCGCTGTTTGCCAATGGCGAGCGTCATCTGCGCAGCATCAGCGCCCTGCTCGCCCTGCATCCGCGCGCACAGCTCGATGAAAGCCTGCGCATTGCGGCGTGCTGTACGTTCACGCTGCGCGAGGTTCAGTACGTCTATCCGCACGAGCTCGTGCCGCCGGGCCTCACGCCGACCGCACACCTGCGCGCGCTGACCGAGGCCGGCGCCGAGCAACGTTGGCCAAGCGGGGTGGCGACACAGCATCGCCAGATGATTGAGAAGGAGCTCAGGCTAATTGCCGAGCTGCGCTACGAAGCATTTTTTCTCACCGTGCATAACATCGTGGCCTGGGCGCGCAGTCGCGGCATCCTCTGCCAAGGGCGAGGCTCAGCGGCCAACTCCATTGTTTGCTACTGCCTCACCATTACCTCAGTGGGCCCCGAGCGCATCGCCATGCTGTTTGAGCGCTTTGTCTCAAAAGAGCGCGACGAAGCCCCCGACATCGATGTCGATATTGAGCACGAGCGTCGCGAAGAGGTTATCCAGTACATCTATGACACTTACGGTCGCGAGCGCGCCGCCCTCGCTGCCACCGTCATTCGCTACCGCTCGCGCTCGGCCGCACGCGATCTGGCGCGCGCGCTGAGCTTTGGTGAAGACCGCATCGAACAGCTGGCCGCCGTCTACACCTGGGGACAAAGCGAAGTCGCCATTGAGGTGCGCCTGCGTGAGCGCGGCTTTGATCCTAACAGCGCAGAAATGCGCCGGTTTTTGGTACTGCATGAAGAGCTGCGCGGCATGCCGCGGCATCTGTCGCAGCACGTCGGCGGCTTCGTCATATCTGATCAGCCGCTGTGGCATCTGGTGCCGATTGAAAACGCCAGCATGGCCGACCGCACCATCATTCAGTGGGACAAAGACGATCTCGAATACCTAGGCCTGCTGAAGGTCGATTGCCTAGCGCTGGGCATGCTGACCTGCATCCGCAAGTGCTTCAGCCTGCTGCGTCAGCACCGCGGCGTTGAGCATCATTTGGCCTCCATTGCAGAAGACGACGCCGCTACTTACGCGATGATTCAAGCCGCCGACACCGTCGGCGTATTTCAGATCGAGTCGCGTGCGCAGATGTCGATGCTGCCGCGCCTTAAGCCTGCCAATTTTTACGATCTCGTCATCCAGACCGCCATCGTTCGACCGGGGCCGATTCAGGGCGACATGGTGCATCCGTACCTGCGTCGTAGACAGGGCTTGGAAGCGGTCGACTATCCGTCTGATGCCGTGCGCGGCGTGCTG
Organism: Lysobacterales bacterium; assembly: GCA_038257785.1. Classification (GTDB taxonomy): domain Bacteria; phylum Pseudomonadota; class Gammaproteobacteria; order Xanthomonadales; family Xanthomonadaceae; genus JANNWF01. The sequence continues at coordinate 509 of JBBSIY010000232.1, read as the reverse complement.
GGCCGCACCTTAGGCATTCCGCTGTTTCAAGAGCAGGTAATGGCGCTGCTGCAGGTGGCCGCTGATTTCACTCCCGGCGAAGCCGATCAAATTCGACGCTCAATGGCGGCGTGGAAGCGCAGCGGTGGGCTGCAGCATTTTCGCGAACGTATTTTTTCTGGGCTCGCCAACAACGGCTATTCACCCGAATACGCCGAGCGTATCTACAACCAGCTGCTTGGCTTTGGTAGCTATGGGTTTCCTGAGTCGCACGCCGCGAGTTTTGCTTTGCTCGCCTATGTTTCGGCCTGGCTCAAATGCCACGAGCCCGCCGCGTTTGCGTGCTCGCTGCTCAACGCACAGCCGATGGGCTTTTACAGCGCCGGGCAGATCGTCGCTGACCTGCGCCGACACGGCGTTGAGGTGAGGCCAGTAGACGTTACCGCCAGCGTATGGGACTGCACGCTAGAAGCCACCAACAACGCAGGCGGATTCGCGCTGCGGCTTGGCTTGCGGCAGATTGTTGGCTT
>JBBSIY010000231.1:0-6248 GCA_038257785.1 Lysobacterales bacterium | reverse complement strand
TTCAGCGGGCACCGGCGGCGCGGACCTGTTTCTGCTTGACGTAGACGCGGGCGCGATGGCGGGTATGGCGGTCAAGTGAGTGATGATTTCATCGGTCAAGGTGACGATATCGCCGTCGCGGCAAACGAGGCGGATGCTCCCACTGTCCATCCGCTATCGATACGTGATTGCAGGATTTCTGTTTCCGTGGAGACTGCAGCCGCTGCCTTGAGCGCTAATTCCCCTAGCCGTCATTGCGAAGCGCAGCAGGCGCTGTGGCAGTCCAGCGCTTGCTTTGACGCCTCGTCGCCGGTTCCTCGCGCGGTGGCAATTGCCAACGATCAAAAACGTTGGATATGGGTTCATGGAGAGCCGCCCAATACGGCGTGGCAAGCCACGGCATGAAAAGCCTGGGCGTATGGCGAACAACCAGTGACGGCCGCTGGATTGCCACGGCCGATAGCGGCGGCCTCGCAATGACGAGCTCGAAGGACCATTCAATCGAACGCAGAAGCGACCGGCTCATTTGGGTAACGGAACCGCTATGACCGACATCGGCCTGACGTTGATTGGCGCGGTGCTAGTCAACAACTTTGTGCTGGTAAAGTTTCTTGGCCTGTGTCCGTTCATGGGCGTTTCAAAAAGTCTCGACTCTGCCTACGGCATGGCCTTGGCCACCGGCTTTGTATTGACGCTATCGGCAGCCCTAGCCTGGATGGTGCAGAACTGGCTGCTGATGCCTCTCGGCCTCGACTACTTGCGCACGCTGACGTTTATTCTGGTGATCGCAGCGGTCGTGCAGTTTGTTGAGAGCGTCATGAAGGCGCGCAGCCCCATGTTGTATCGCGTGCTCGGCATTTTTCTGCCGCTCATCACGACAAACTGCGCCGTGCTCGGCGTAGCGTTGCTTAACGTGCAGGCGCAGCGCTCTCTACTTGAAGCGATTATGTTCGGCTTCGGTGCCGCGGTGGGCTTTGGCTTGGTGCTGGTAATGTTTGCGGCGATGCGCGAACGTTTAGAGGCTGCACCGGTCCCGCTTAGCTTTAAAGGCGCGCCGATTGCGTTAGTCAACGCCGGCATCATGGCGCTAGCGTTTCTTGGCTTTGCCGGGATGGATCGCGGGTAGTGAGTATTGCGCTGCTGACAGCCGTTGGAATGGCCCTGGCGCTAGGTGGGGTTCTGGGCTACGCCGCGCTGCGCTTTCGGGTCGAAGGCGACCCGGTTGCTGACCAGATCGACGCCATACTGCCGCAGACGCAGTGCGCCCAGTGCGGCTTCCCCGGCTGCCGCCCTTACGCCGAAGCAATCGCACGTGGCGACGCAGACATCAACCAATGTCCGCCCGGCGGCGAAGCCGGCGTTCGCGCGCTGGCTGCTCTGCTTGGTCGTGAACCGAAATCGCTAGATCCGCAGCACGGCGTCGAGAAGCCGAAGCTCCTTGCGTTCATCCGTGAGGCGGAGTGTATAGGCTGCACCAAATGCATCCAGGCCTGCCCGGTGGATGCCATTGTTGGCGCACCGAAGCTGATGCATACCGTGGTCGCAGATCTCTGCACGGGCTGCGAGCTTTGCCTTCCGCCGTGCCCCGTTGATTGCATTGATTTGGTCGACGAGCAACCCAGCTTGGCCAACTGGCGTCGGCCAAAACCGATTCCTATGCGGCTGCTCAGCTAACGCGCTGCGTCATCTGCGACGCTAATGTGTTGCCGAGACATAGCGCTTTTCGCCCGCCGTCACCGCTAGATCGAGACGGTTCTCTGGCGGCGGCAGCGGGCAGGTGGAGAATGCAGTGAACGCGCACGGCGGGTTGTAGGCGTGGTTGAAGTCAATGACCGCCCGGCCATCAACTGGGTTGTCGATGTAGATAAAGCGTCCCGCGCCGTAGGTGTCGCGTCCGCTGGTGCGGTCGGCGATGATCAAGAACAGTTGGGTTGCCGTGCCCTCCAAAGCTTCCAAGCTGTAGGACTTTCCGTCTAGCTCGAAATGCAGCACGCCGGGATTCACCGTCGCATCCAAGGACCCGGTCACGTTCGCAATGTCCATCGTTTTGCCGGCGGGATGCGCTTCGAATCGCGCAAATGCGCGCCACTTCATATCGACCGGATAGCGATCAATACCGGTGAATGTGGTTCGCGTGGCGGCCTCAGCGTCACGCACGCGCAGCGCACGACGCTCTCCGCGCGTCAGGACTTCGATGCTGGATTTACCAGGCACTATGTCGATGAGCGCGGCATCGCTCGCAGCTGCCGAGACGCCGCTTTCGAGCGCGGGCACGATGGCAATCTGACCATCGATGAAAGTGACCTTACCCAAATGACTGGGACCAGTAGCAAGCACAAGGTCGTTGTCAGCCGACGATCCCAGCGTATGGGAGCCAGGCTCAACCCAGTGCAGGCCTACCAGCGATAGCCAGCCGTCAGGGGCGGTGAGGCGCTCAACACGACCGGTGTGCCAAGCCTCCACCTCCGCGTGGTGCCCTTCGGGCGTGAGTTCCGCAGCAGGAGCCGTCATCGGGAGCGCAATCGCTAACGTCGCGCTAAGTAGCCAAGTTGTCGCAGGCATCGACATTCTCCGTTGAGGCGATCGGTAGGACTCATCATGTGGTCATCGACCGCGCAAGAAAAGGCGGTCCAACTCTGTCATCGAAAGCCGCGTCCACGTCGGCCGACCGTGGTTGCACTGACCCGAGCGCTCGGTGGCTTCCATGTCACGCAACAGCGCGTTCATCTCAGCCACGGTCAGCCGACGGTTGGCGCGCACAGCGGCGTGACACGCCATCGTGGAGAGCAGCTCGTTGCGCTGCTCTTCCACACGTCGCGTGCTGCCGAGTTCGATCAGATCGGCCAGCACGTCAAGCAGCAGCTGACGCGCATCGACTCCCTCTAGCAAAGCCGGTATGCCGCGCAGGCTAATTTGCGTAGGCGCAACGCGCTGCACCTCAAACCCCAATTCGGAAAAACTCTGCGGCTGAGCCTCGACAAAATCAGCCTCGCGCGCGCTCACCGCTAGGCTTTCCGGCACCAGCAGGCTAATCGACCGAATGCCCTCGCCGCCTTGAGCCGTTTTCAAGCGCTCATAGCCAATCCGCTCGTGCGCGGCATGCATGTCGACAATGATCAAACCATCGATGGTCTGACTGAGGATGTACACACCGTGCAGCTGCGCCAGCGCAAACCCCAGCGGCGGCGCGCGGGTATCGTCAGCGTCGGCAGGAACAATGCCAGCGGCGGTGTCTGTTTGCGCTGTGCCCGGTCCGTACAGCGCTGCGTAGTTCTCAATCTGCTCACGTACCGGCAGCGCCATCGACGACTGATTGCCAGCCCTTGGCACATATCCCATCGTGGATGCGGCGCTATGTGTCGCTGCTGCCACCCTTTCGTCCGCTGCTGTTTCTGATGCAGGGCTCGCACTCGCTGCGCCCGCACGCGTGCTCGCCAGCGCCTCGTGCAGACTGCGAAAAATAAAGTCGTGAACCATTCGGCCATCGCGGAAGCGCACCTCATGCTTGGCCGGATGCACGTTCACGTCGACCCGCCTCGGGTCAATTTCCAGATACAAAACAAACGCAGGGTGACGACCATGAAACAGAACATCGGCATAGGCTTGGCGCACCGCATGGGTCACCACACGATCGCGAACGGCGCGGCCGTTGACGTAGAAATACTGCTGGTCCGCTTGCGAGCGTGAGGCCGTCGGCATACCGATCCAGCCGCTGAGGTGCAGACCGCCGCCTTCATGCTCAATCGCCAAACACTGGCCAGCAAATGCCTCCCCTAACGCGTCGGCAAGTCGCCTCTGCCGACTGCCCGGATCAGAGGCAGGCCGATATGAGCGCACCGCTTTACCGTTGTGCACGAGGCGCAGCTCGCGGCGCATGTGCGCGAGCGCAAGCGTGCGCACAAGCTCGTCCACATGTGCAAACTCGGTGCGCTCCGCGCGCAAAAATCTTCGTCGCGCCGGCACGCTGTAAAACAGATCGCGCACTTCAACGCTGGTGCCCGGCGGGTGCTGCGCCGGCTGCGCCGGGTGTGCCTTTCCGTCCTCTACCTCCAATCGCGTCGCATGTTCGGCCTGCGCCGTACGTGAAATCAACGCGAAGCGCGACACGGCGGCAATTGAGGGCAACGCTTCGCCGCGAAACCCCAATGTCAACACGCCCTCCAAATCGTCCAGCGACGCAATCTTGCTGGTGGCGTGGCGCGTTAGCGCAAGCGGTAGCTGATCAGCATCAATACCGCTGCCGTCATCGCGCACGCGGATAAGGCGCATGCCGCCTTCCTCAAGCTCGACATCGACACGCGTCGCGCCGGCATCAAGCGCATTTTCAACCAGCTCTTTGACGACCGAGGCTGGCCGTTCGACGACTTCACCAGCGGCGATCTGATTGATTAAGGTATCGGACAGCGCGCGAATCGGCACGGTTCAGCGATGCAAAAAATGGAGCAGCAGTCTACCTGCTGGCGAGGCTTACCGTGCGGCTGCCAACTTAGCCTGGCCCAGTTGGAATTCGCAAACGCTCGCCAATCTTCACCATATCGCCGCGCAAACTGCTGGCATTAGCGGCGCGCAGCAACGACAGGGACACGTTGTGGCGGTTGGCGATAAGGCTAAGCGTTTCGCCCCGGCTGACAACGTGCTCGCGAGGCACGCTTCGTGCGTTGCTGGCGAGCCACGTGCCCGGCGGCGGCTGCACATGAAAATAGTCGCGAACGCCGTCGCGGATGGCCGACGCCAGCTTGCGTCGATATACCGGATCGCTAAGCTTTTTCTCTTCACTACGATTGGAGATGAACGCCGTTTCGACCAGCATCGACGGCACATCCGGCGAACGCAAGACCACAAAATTGGCGTGTTCGACATTTGGCTTGTGCGCTTTGCCGACGCGCTTTAGCGCTGCGAGCACGTTGTTCGCTGCGTCCTGTGAGCCTTTCATAGTCGCGCTTTGCGACAGGTCCAACAGCACCGCTGCCAAGGTGTTGTCCTTGCCCTCAAACGACACGCCACCAACCAAGTCAGACGCATTCTCACGATCAGCCAGCCAGCGTGCGGCCTCACCGGAAGCGCCGCGCGTTGACAGCACGTACACCGATGCACCGGCGGCGGCTTCGCGATGAAACGCGTCGGCATGAATCGATACGAACAGGTCGGCTTTCGCCTCGCGCGCTTTGCGATAGCGCTGCTGTAACGGAATGAAGTAGTCGCTATCGCGAATCAAGACGGACTGCATGCCGGGCTCGGCGTCGATTTGACGCGCGAGCTCGCGCGCGACTTCCAGCGTGATGTTCTTTTCCCACACGCCAGAATGGCCGCGGGCTCCTGGATCTTCGCCACCGTGACCCGCATCAATCGCAATGATGACGCTGCGATCACTACTTGGCTGCGCCTGCGCAACCGTTTTCACCGCGACAGTGGGCGCTGAATCAGGATACAAGTCGACCACCAAGCGATAGCCGAGCTTCTCTGCCGGCGGCAGCAAAAAACTGCGTGGCTTGACGCCTTCTTTTAGGTCGAAGACGACGCGGAGATCGGTCTTCCCAAAGGCACCGCTGCGCACGCCTTTCAGCACGCCGGCAAGCTCAGCGCTCTTGAACCCGTCCCGCAACTTGCCGCCTCTAACGTCGAGGACCACGCGATCAGGACCCGCAAGACTGAACATTTTGTAGTCCAACGGCCCTGATACATCGAACACGACGCGGGTGTATTCCGGCCCAGCCCACACGCGCACCGCGCCGATTTCGGCAGCGATCGCCGTCGCGCTGGAACACAGCAGCGATAGCGTCAGCAAGCACGTCATGCGTGGGCGGAAGAAGCTCATGCTGTGGATTGAACGCCAGCATGACGAATAAATCAAGTATTTATCTAATTAAATCCGCCACCTGGGTGACTTTCTTCATCGCTGATTGAGCTTTCGAGTCCGACATTGACCACATCGGGCCAAACGCAGACCTCTCAACATTCGAGGTTTTCCAGCCAGCGGACGCCCAGCGCAGAGTAGGCTGAAATCTGCACTTTCCTGCCAACACCTGCCACATTGAGCGCGACCTTCACATCCGGCGCGGGCAGCCTTCCCGCGCCGCGCTGCGGCCACTCGACCATCCACAGCCGCGCGTTGGCTGCAAGCTCGTCCAGCGCTAAGTAGTCAAGCTCTTCTGGGTCGCTGATTCGATACAAATCGAGATGCGCCGCCTCGCCGCCAGCCGCCAGCGGGTAGCGCTCAATCAACGTATAGGTAGGGCTACGGATGGGGCCACTGACTCCGAGCGAGCGCA
>JBBSIY010000230.1:0-6262 GCA_038257785.1 Lysobacterales bacterium | reverse complement strand
TGGCGTCGGAGGTAGAGATCCAGGCAGTGCCTTCGGGGTCGGTGATCGAGGTGATCCTGCCCTGCGCATCGCGGTTGAACTGCAGCCGCACTCCGGCCGAATGAGTGATCCCGATGTCGCTGAAATCCAGCCGCAGGCCGTTGCTGTCTTCGGCGCGCAACAGGCCGTTGGCCTCATGCGCGGTGTAGCGGTTGCCCTTCGGATCGATCAGCACATAGGTGCTCGGGTTGTAGGGAAACGCGATGCCGAAGAAGTTGACCGTGCCATCGCTGCGCAAGTCGAGCAGGGTCGCCTGCTGGTTGGGAACCTCTAGCCGGTAGTAGCTGCCGGTGTCGGCATCAAAGCGCGGTCGATACGCCGTGCCCAAGGGGCCAGGCGTGCCCGCGTCAACAGCAAAGGTGAAGCCCAGTCGACGGCCATCCGGCGCATTCATGTACACGCGCGCGCCGACTCGAAATGGCGTCGCGCCAAAGATGCCGAACTGGCCGGTGGTCGGCACGGTTTCGCGAATGTCGGTGTCCTGCAGCGACAGCGACCAGCCAAAACCGAAGTCGCCGGCGCGCTCGGCATCGAGCGAGTCGTAGACGCGGCTCAAGCGCAGCGGAAATCCGGCCAGCTCGATGTTGATGTCGTCGAAGACCAGACGATTGCGGCCGAGCTTGGCTTCGCCAGTGACCTCCAATGGCAGCGGCTCTGCCCAGCCGAGGCCGATGTCGTTGCGCGCGATGATCCGCAGCACGTAGCTGCCGTTGGCGACCCGCGTCCCGTCAAACGTCGCCAGCATCGAGCCCACCGGCAGCGTGCCGCCGCCTTGAGCAATTCGCCGCCAGTTCGGCAGCTCGGAACCAAGGTCAAGCAGATCGACCTCCTCGCGCGGCGCGACGTCGACAACCCACTCGCGCACGGTGCGCGTTGAAGTGATGCTGCCAGTGACGTTGACGGTGAGACTGAGCGCGCTGCCCTGACTAGGCGACTCGATGATCACTTGCGGCCGCAGCTGCTCCGGCGCGACATTGCGCGCGATCACCTGACCGGCGTTAGCGATCTGCCCGCCGGCGTTCTGCGCCCGCACGCGCACGAAGTAAATGCCGTCGGCGAGGCTGGCAAGAGGAAGCGTCGCGATCACTGCCGAGAACCGGTTGCCGCTGCCGCTGGCGAGGGTCTGATAGCTCGGATCCGGCGCCGCCAGAGTGTAGGGATCGATCTCGTCTACCAATGCGAGGTCAACCTGCCAGGCAGTCGGATTGCCGGTGAGCGTGGCGATGAGTTCAACGTCGCTGCTGATGCTGTCTCCGGCGGCTGGCGAAAGCAGGTTGATCCGCGGCGCATTCGGGCCATTCGCCTGATTGACGCCCGTCGTGTTGGGATTGAACGGGCTGCTGCCGTCGGCATTGAGCACGGCGTAGCGCGCCTCGCGCTGCGTGCTCTGCATCGCGCCATCCGTGGCGGTGGCCTGCAGCACCAGCTCGCCGGCGGTGGTGGGAGTGAACGTGGCTGCACGGTTGGCGTCCAGCGTCAGCGCTTGGCCGTTGGCGCTGACGGTGAGCGTGCTGATGCCGAGATCGTCAAACGCATCGGCGCGCACCTCAAGTGCTTCGCCGACGCGAAACCCCGGCGTTGCGGTGTCGAGATCAGTGACGCCAAGTGTCAGCGTGGGCGGCAGATCCTGATAGCTGCGACCGAAGTCGCGATCAGTGAACACATCGGTGAGGGTGAGCACATCGACCACGTGTGCCGCGGGATCGGGCACAGCGATGTTCAGGGCCTCGAAGGCGGTTATCTCAAACCCCTTATAGCTGCCGCCGTTGTCCAGCGCCTGCAGGCGCACGTAGTGCACCGGCGCGATCACGCCGTGCGCGGCCAGGTCGACCTCTATGCTGTTAAAGCTGCCGATGAAGCTGACCGTGCCAAGTGACTGCAGCGCGCCCGGGCTGCTGCCAACAAACAGCTCGGCCACTTCATCGACCGTGCCCGAGCCGAAGGTGTACAGCGCAAGATCAGCACCCGGCCCGTCAACGATGGGCTCGTCGAAACGCACCGTAAGGCTGGCGCCCTGCGGCAGGCTGAGCGCCTCCGCGCCGCGGGAGGGACTCAAGCCAGCCAGCCGCGTGCGCTCCCCGAGCGGCAGCAGCACCATGTCGACGGAATCGACCAGTTCGGGCAGCGGACGGCTGTCGACCTCATCCCACTCGGCCGGCCAGACCGTTGCATTCTTGCCATAGGGCGCATCGAAATCGCCAACGCCTGCAGCGGCATGCACGTACTCGGTAACCTCATCCGGCAGTCGATCCGCCGCCGGGAAAATGCCGCCGGCAGGAAAGGTCTGCACATTAGGCACCGGGAGGGTTTGCCTGACGTGCTTGAGCCCGAGGCCAAGTCCGGCGAACAGATAGTTGCCCTGCACGTCGCTAGTCTGGCTCGGCTCGCCCTCATCGAACTGTCCGTTGAAATTGCGATCGAGATAGACAGTCGCAGCGGCGATGCCCTGACCGTCGGCAAGATTGCCGTCGCCGTTGGGATCCGACACCACGCGCCCGCTGATCTGCGCGCCAGCGGGCAGATCGCCACCCTCGAACCCATTGCGGAAGATCGCCGGATTGATGCCGGCTGTGGCCTCACATGTGATCGCCATCAGGGCCAGCACAGTGGCCCACGTCTTCACGCTGGTCAGATTCATCACGTGCGCTCTCCGCGGTCTTTAGGGATGCAGATGTCCCGGCCTGGGGCCGAACGGCATCTCCACCACTGCATACGGAGAACGCACTGTGATTCGCGTCATCGGGTGCCGCGAACTTGCGGCAATGCATTGCGGACCTGCGCTTACATCTGCACGACGGCAAGCGCGTGTAAGCCGCCAAGCCTCGAGGGTTCGAGGGTGAGGGTGCCGCCATGAGCCGCCAGCAGATCACTCACGATGACCAGCCCAAGGCCAGATCCGGGTACGCGCTCGCCAAGCCGAACGCCCGCCCCGAGGACCGAATTGACGACAGCTGGATCGATGCCTGGACCATCATCCTCGACCCAAAGTTGAAGCTTGCCATCACCGTGGGTGGCGCCAATGACCACCCGTGAAGTGGCCCACTGACACGCGTTGTCGACGAGGTTGCCGAGGATTTCTTCAAGATCCTCGGCCGCGCCCGGAAAGGCGCTGCCTTCCACGATGCGACAATCAAGCGTCAGGCCGCGACTCTGGTGTACGGATAACAGCATCGCAGCAATGGCTTTTGCCACTGGTGCGATCGGCGTGCGAGCGCGAAAGTCGGTGGCGACGCCTGCCTCCAGCCGACGTCGGACAACGGCGAGCATGCGGGCGCACTGTTCACGGACCGTCGCGACCGAGTCGGGACCGGGCCGCTGGGCAGCAGCGTCGAGCGCTGCAAGTGGCGTCTTAAACGCGTGGGCGAGATCAGCGGCCGAGCGGCGCGCGCGCGATCACATGTTCATGCTGATCGAGCAGTTCGTTGAGGTGCCCGGCCAACGGTTGGATTTCCGTTGGCACGTCGTCGGTAGCGAGACGCGCCTCCTCACCCGTGCGCACGCTGGCAAGATCACGACTCAGCCTACGAAAGGGCCGCAAGCCGACCACGACTTGTACCACCAGCACAGCGGCGAACATCGCGGACAGTAAGCCAATGGCAGCCACTGAAAGACGGCGGAAATCGACCGCTTCCTGCAGCACAGCGGAATTGTCCTCAGCCGCCCAGACCATCACCGACAGTGTTGCGCGCAGTCACTTAGATTCTTCAATACGAAAACTCGCCACTCAATCAATCAGCTTCGGCGTCCAGCTTAGGCTGCTGATCAAGCTGATCACGCCCCAGGCGCCCAGCGCTCCGAGCAACACCAGCACCTCATCGGCCCCCACAAGCGGCCGAAGGGGGCTGGCATCCATGGCCATCGCCAGCAAGAACATGCCGACCATGAAGTAGCCAAACCCGCGCACGATAGGATAGAACTCGATGGTCCACGGCGCGCCCTCAAGCGGTGGCGTCAAGCGCTGGCTAAAAACGCTCGCGCCGTGCAGCAGGTTGGCCGCAGCGAGCAGGACGACCGACAACACGCTGGAGTCATCGGCCTGTGTGCTTAACCCCCACAGCGCCGGCAGCAGCATCAGGCTGCCGAGGAAAAAAAACAGCGCTGAGATACCGGCAGCTGCACGCGCCGGCTGCGTCTTGCTCGCTTGTTCGCTCATGTAGTCGAGCGTCATTCGACGCTGCAGCTTAGGTGAGGATGAGGCGTTGCACGCATTGAGCAGGGAGCTTGCAAAAGCCATCACATCGGTGGCGTTGAGCAGGCTCACGTATCCGCTCCGATGCAGGCGGAGCAGGCCAAGCGTCTCAGCCGCAAGGGTAGTCGCGAGACCGAGCACAAAGCTCAGTAGCACCAGCGCCGGTGACCAGCCATATGCATAGACGCCGGTCGCGCTGAAGACGGCGTAGACGACAACCTGTATCGACCAGCTGATTTGCTGCGGCAGAAGTCGCTCGCGCATGTAGCGCAACACGTAGGGCTGCACCGCGACCAGCTGCGCTCGCATGGCGTCGTCGACGGCGAGCTCCACATATTGCTCAGTGTCCCGACGACGAGCCATTGCCTGCGCGCCCTACGCGCGCTCAGCCGGCGGCGGCCTGCGCTTGGTCGCGCTCTCACCTAGCAGGGCGGCGAGCTTCTCGCCAATCAAGAGCAGGGTGTGCTGCTGTTGCGAACTGGCACCCGCGCGTTCTTCGATGCTCTTGACCAACGGCTTGAAGCCCAGCTCCAGCGCATTGCGCAGGCCGCCGAGGAACATCGCGCTGTCGCTGGCGTTGTCGCGATTGAAGGTGCGCGCGAGGGCCTGTTCGCTGAGCAGGCGTTCGAGCAGCTCCTGCAGCGCCGGCCATGGCGCGCCGGCGAGTGGGTCGGGTTTGCCTGCGCTACTCGCAGACTGCAGCGACTGCACGCTCTCCACCAGATCGCGCAGCTGCGAAACCACGCGTGTGCCGGTGTCAGCATCGGCACCACCGATCGACTTATTGCGGGCGAAGTCACGCTTGATGGTCGCCCAGCGTTCGGCCTGCTCCGGAGTTTGATTGCCGCGCAACTCGCCGAGCTTGAGCAGATTTTCTTCGGCACCGGTGGTCAGCAGCTGCGACTCGCCGATGTAGTGATCGTGCAGCAGCTGCGTCAGCTCGGCGGCGTTCATCACCGCAGTGATTTTCTCCGCCAGCTTGTTCATGTTGCGATAGCTGCCCTGCAGTCTGAAAGGCGGCTCGGAGCGATAGGCGTCCGCCTGTGCAGCGCTGGCGATGTATTGCTGATTGACCTTGAACACCAGCTCGCGCGCTTCGATCATCCGCTGCAGCACCGCAACAATCTCGTTTATTTCCGCACCGCTATAGCTGTGACTCAGGCTGTTGGCGCTGAAGTCGCGTCCTATAGCCTTATCGACAAGCTTGTACAGGTCCCCCATTTCGCGCGTTGCCAGCGGTGCCAGCAGCGGGTTTGAGGTCATCGCATTCTCGACGTAGCTGAGCAGGAAAGATTCCTGCATGCCGCCGAGCACGTCGCCCAAGTTATAGACGTCGGCGCGGTTGGCCAGCATGTCCGGAATGCGGAACACCTCTCCAGACTCGGTATACGGATTGCCGGCCATCACCACGCAGAATTTCTTGCCGCGCATGTCATAGGTTTGCGTGCGACCCCGCCAGACGCCCTCGATGCGCCGCGTGCCGTCGCATAGCGATATGAACTTCTGCAAAAACTCTGGATGCGTGTGCTGGATGTCATCGACATACAGCATCACGTTGTTGCCCATCTCGAGCGCCAGATTGAGCTTCTCTAGCTCCTGCCTTGATGTCGCGTCGGGTGCCTGCGCCGGATCAAGCGAGCGCACCTCGTGGCCGAGCGCCGGCCCGTTGATCTTCATGAAGATCAAGCCGAGTCGATGCGCCACGTATTCCATCAGCGTCGTCTTGCCGTAGCCAGGCGGCGAGATCAGCATCAACAGACCCATCAGATCCGAACGCCGGCCCTCGCCGACCGTGCCCATCTGCTTGGCCAGGTTGTCGCCGATGATGCCGAGATAGACGTCATTGATCAGTTTGTTGCGCACGAATGAGCTGAGCGGTCGCGGCTTGAACTCTTCCAGCCGCAGCTGGTGGCGTGCGTTCTCGATGACCTCGTGGCGCAGCGCTTGGAAGCGCCGAAGGCCAGGCAGAAAGACGTCACGATGCTGCTGCAATCGCTGCTGGAAATCGTCAACCGCCAGCGCCAATCGACCATC
>JBBSIY010000229.1:0-6280 GCA_038257785.1 Lysobacterales bacterium | reverse complement strand
TGTTTGGCTCCGAGGTAGGTGCATCAAGGATTCATAGCGACGATGACGGCGTTCAGCTCTAGCGCAAATGAAACCCATGCGATGGTTGGCACCTGCAGCCAGGCGGCAATGCTGTTGACTCTCATTGCGCTGACAATACTGCCGATCAGGACCAGCCAAAGCACGGAGATAGTGACCAGCGCCAGCAGCGGAGCACGTAGGCCAAAAAACACCGGCGTCCATGCCGCGTTAAGAATCAGCTGGCCGATAAACCAGCTGATTGCTTCCGTGCGCATCGGGCCGCTGGGACTGCGAATGAGCAGCGCCAGACTGCAGGCCATCATCACGTAAAGGCTTCCCCACACGGGTGCGAATAGCCAGTTTGGTGGCTGCCACGTCGGCTTGGCTAGTGCTTCAAACCACTCATCGGGCGGAAATGCTGAACCAAGTGCCGCAACCAAAACGACGGCAGCGAACGCGAGGATCCATGGCCAAACGCCGCGAGACGTATAAATAGGTGATGTCTGATCGGTCATTGGATGTGTACGGGGCCGTTCGGGTGAACTGAGCAGGCTGCGCTAAAGCGTTTGGCAACAACCAGAGAGATTCATTCTTTCAAAATTATTTTCGTCTTCCAACGAAACGGTCAGTGATCAGTGATCAGAGTCAGCGAACATTGGATGACGGCTACGCCCGAAAAGCGAAGGCAACATTCATGCCGTTGCCCTTCTTCTCTCGACCTAACTTCTGGCCGTGCACAACGCACGCTCGTCCGGCACTTTGCCCGAGCGAAACGCAACGGCGCGGCCGAAGTAACCGTGCCCATCAAATCAAGCCATAGGCTTTGCGTTTGCGATAAAGCGTTGACGCGTCAATACCGAGGGTCGTCGCGGCGGCATCCAGCGACTCGGCGCTGGCAAGCACCGCTTCAACGTGGCGCCGCTCGAGTACCTCGAGGCTGAGGTCGCTGCCAATAGCGGCAAGCCCGACCGCGGCAGACACTGATGTGGGCGTAGAGCCTAAGCTCAGTGCCTCAAGGCCAATCGTTTCATTGGACGACAAAATCACCGCGCGCTCGATGACGTTCTGCAGCTCGCGCACGTTGCCTGGCCATGCGTACGCGGCCATGGCGTTTTCGGCGGATTTGGACAGCGCGCGCGCGGGGCAGCCGTACTCTTTCGCGAACTTCAACAGAAACCCGCGCGCCAGCCCGACGATGTCCTCCGGGCGCTCGCGAAGCGCGGGCAGGGTAATGGCGACTACGTTGAGCCGGTAGAAGAGATCTTGGCGGAACGTTCCGTCGGCCACCATCTGATCGAGGTGCCGGTTGGTGGCAGTGACGAGGCGTACGTCTGCTTGACGGGTTACTGCGTCGCCCACGCGCTCGTACTCTTTTTCCTGAATAAAGCGCAGGAGTTTTGGCTGTAGCGGCAGTGGGAAGTCGCCAATCTCGTCAAGAAACAGGGTGCCGCCATCGGCTTGCGCCACGCGACCCTCGGCGCTGTCTTGCGCGCCTGTAAACGCGCCTTTGCGATGGCCGAACAGCTCGTTCTCGAGCAATTCAGAGCTGAGTGAGGGACAGTTGATGGTGACGAAGTTGCTGCCGCCGCGCGGACTCCAATGATGAATCGCGCGCGCGACCACGTTTTTGCCCGTGCCGCTTTCGCCGAGAATCAGCACGTTGGCACCGGTTCGGGCGACCTGTTTGGCCATGGCGAGGGCTTTCTGCATGGCCTCAGACTCGCTGCTGGGCTCGTGCCCTTGCCGGCTGCCTACCTCGCGTTCAAGCACCTGGACACGCGTCGACAGTCGTCGCGTTTCAATTTGGCGCGCTAGCGCGATGCGCAGCTGTTCGGGGGAAAATGGTTTGACCAAGTAGTCATCCACCCCGAGCCGCAGCGCTTCCATCGCCGCCTCGGTGTCGCGATGGGCGGTGCACATGATGATGCGCAAGCTTGGCGCATTTGTTTTGAGCTGCGGCACGGCTTCGGTGCCGAGGTCATAGCCGATATTGCGATCCAGCAAACACACGTCGAATGGACGCGTGGCCGCGAGACGTAGGCCTTCATCGACGGTTTGCGCAGCGGTGTACTGCATGCCCTGAGCCTCGACAATGGTTTGGTAAGTGGCAAGGATATCGGCGTCGTCGTCAATTGCGAGAACGCGCGCGGCGGTTTCGGTGGAGTTAGGCATGGGCGCTGAGGTCGTGCAACACGCAATGTGTTGGAAGCGCGAAGAGTGCCATATGCACGAGCATCAACGTGCACGCAGCGCTTAAATCCGGCAAATCCGCTGTTCTGGGCGCTGGCACGCATGTTGCGACGCTTGGAGTGGTTCCACCCATCCAAGGAAATTACAATGAACGCTACTTCGAATCCTGCAACGCCTCTCGCCGCATCTGCGACCCGTACAACGCCTGCGACTCAGTCGCCGCCGTCTGCGAGCCAGGGGTCGACGACGGATCATCTGAAATCTGCTGGCGAGCACCTGCAGGAAGCCGCGCGGAAGGCGGTTTCAGCCATCCCCAACGCCAATGCCGCAGCCACTCAAGTGCTGAAGGACGGCTACGCCGAAATCGCGCCTGATCTGGCTGCGGCCAAGCGCGAAGCGTCAGAAGCAGGCTCAGCCGCGGCGGCCAGCACCGAAAAAAAGTGGAATGAGGTCGTAGCGCAGGGAAAGTCGGCGCTTGAGCGCTCCGAGCAATTCGTGCGCGAGCGGCCTCTTGCTGCGGTTGGATTGGCAGTCGCCGGCGGCTTCTTGCTGTCCAAGCTGATCCGTCGCTAAGGCGGAACGATCATGAGCAGCGAAACGCCAAGCGTCGGCAGCATCGGACAGGTTTGTCACGCGACTAAAGAGTCCGCGGTCGCTGTTAAGCGCTTGGCGGCCAGCGAGCTAGAGCTCGCTGGCGCTGCCATGATGCGGGCCGCTTTACTGGCTACGTTGGCGACCGCCTGCGCAGCCTCCGCTGCCATCATGCTGATGATCTTACTGGTCGCTCTACTGATATGGGCTGGCTTGACGTGGCCTGCGGCCGCTGGCGTTGCGACCGTCATTTCGTTGGTTTCGGCTTGGTTTTTTGCGACGCGTGCGCGGTCTATGTTGCGACACTGCGGCATGTCGGCAACCCGTCGACAGCTGATGGCTATGATGGCCTTTAATGCCGAGACGAGTACGCCATGAGTATCGCGTCGCTGCGGGCAGAAGTGGAACAGGCCGAAGCTAACGCGCTTGAAGCGCGCGGCAGGCTGGTTGTCGGTAGTGCTGCGCTACACCGGCACGCGCGGCAGCACTGGTATCCGCGAGCGGTGGTTGGCGCTGGAGCGTTGGTCGGCTACTGGTTCGAAGGTCATCTAAACGGTGGGTCTTCGCGATCTGACTCGACGGACGTTCGCCGCAAGGAACCGGTGCATGGAGCGCAGGAAAAAAGTGAGTCCCATCCGTCATCGGCAAGCGGCATTGCTGGATGGCTGAGCCTTGCAGTTTCAGCATTCCGACTCGCTGACGTTCTGAAGCCTCTGCTTGACCAGCAGTCGACAGATGAGGCATCTAATGCTTCTCGAAACGATACTGCCGGCGCCGACGATGAGCAGGTAACGGCGCAAACTGACCTGTTCACCGAAGCGGAACCGCGCCCCCATGCCGAACGTCAACACTGAAGCGGATTCATCTTCCCCTGTCGATGACGCCGACGTAGGACAACAAACTTCTGCCGCCAATCTCCCGGCGACCACAGAAGTGCAAATTCCCGTCACGCCACTCAAGGCCACTCGCCACGTTCGAGCGTTGGCCCATCCCGCCTTGGTTGTTATCGCCTTAATTGCGGTTGTGACGGTTATCCATATCGCAGGGTCACTGCTGCTGCCAATCTTGGTGGCAGCGCTTTTGGCGCTGCTGCTAAATCCACCCGTTCGCTGGTTGAGCACGCGCTGGCTACCGCGCTGGCTCGCCGCATTCTTGGTTCTAGGGACCGCGCTTAGCGTGGTTACAGCCGCTGGCGTACAGCTATACCAGCCTGCGATGGAGGCGGCGGCGGAGTCACCGCGTGCTGCGCATGATCTGAAGCGGAAGTTGGCGCGTTTCAATCAGTCATTCGCACCGGCAGATGCCGTAGGCGAGGCGCTAGACACGATCGATGCCATAGGTGCCAAGCCGGCGCCACGAGAAGTGACGGTCGTCGAGGACGAGCGCAGCCTGAGCAAGCGCTATGGAGGGATGCTAACCGTGGCCGGGACCGCAGGCACGATTACGGTGCTGGTTTTTTTGTTCTTGGTGTACGGGGAAATGCTGTTTCGGCGCATCGTGGTGGTCGCACCGACGCTCGCCGACAAGCGCAATACGGTGGGCGTTGTGCGCGGTATTCAATCCGAGGTGTCGCGCTACGTCGGCACGATCACGGTTATCAATATCGGCCTAGGCGGAGTCGTTGCTCTGGCGATGTATGGGCTAGGCGTCAACGATCCCCTCCTGTGGGGCGGAGCTGCTGCTCTGCTAAATTTCGCGCCGTACGTGGGGCCATTCATCGGCTTTGTACTGCTTCTGCTGGTCGGTATATTGCAGTTCGACACGGCGTTGATGGCGTGCGCGCCCGCAGCGGCGTTTTTGGCGCTCAACATCGTTGAAAGTCAGCTGATTACGCCGGTGGTGCTGGGTCGCAGTTTTTCACTGAATCCCGTAGTTATTCTGATTTGGCTGTTGTTCTGGGGCTGGCTCTGGGGAGTGCCGGGTGTGCTGCTAGCGATGCCGTTGCTGGTCTGCGGCAAAATCGTGTGTTTGCGCAGCGAGGCCTTGCGCCCGTGGGCGCAGATACTAGAGCGCTAGCGTGATCAAGCGCTGAATCGGCAAAGTGTCAAAGCGATAAAGGAGCTGGTGCGGCTTGGGTGTCATTGAGCCGCGATTTTTACGGGGGCGAAGATCCAATGACTCAGAGCTGTCTTGTCGACAAGATTGGCTATCACATTGCCTTGCGCGACAGCGATGCCCGACTTCTGGCACGCCTCGAAGAAGAACAGGTGAAAGTTTCTGCGGGTCAATCCTTGCGATCTCGGGGTGACAAGGTACGCCAGCTATACGTGGTCAAATCAGGCTGGCTGTTTTCGTACACCCATTTGCCCAATGGCAGCAGGCAAGTGCTGCACCTGCACTATCCGGGCGACATTGTGGGACTGCCTGACATCGCGTTCGACCAAGCAACCTGCAGCCTGACAGCAGCGGGAGCGGCGGTGGTTTGCCCGTTTCCGAAGAACTGCCTTGATGAAATCTTCGTGCGCTCGCCGCGTCTGTCAGCGCTGCTGTTTAGCATTGGCATGGTCGAGCACGCGGTGCTTACCGATCGCATCCGCATCATGGCGCGAATGGGCGCACGCGAGCGCGTTGCGCATTTTCTCCTAGAGGTCGTTTCGCGTCTGCGCGTGACCCAGCGCGGTGCGGCAGAGGACTATGAAATACCCCTTACGCAGGAGCTGATAGGTGACGCTGTTGGGCTATCAAACGTGTATGTCAGTCGCTCACTGACCCAGCTTAGTCGTCGTGGATTGATCAGCCGCAATGGGCGACGCGTAAAGCTTTTGGATGAGCGAGGGTTAATTGAAAGCGTGGATTTCAGCGATCGCCACTTCCGGATCGATACCTCGTGGTTTCCTGACGCGCCCTGACCGATGGCGATAGATTGCTGAACATATAGGTCGGCCATTAATCGCGCTTAAAGCGCCACCGACTCTCATACCTCAGCATGCCGCTCCGCTATTCTTAACGAGCAGGCATGTCCCATTGTTCTCGCGCAAACGCCGCTGAGCGTGTTGGCCAGCGCGCCAAGAGATTCCGCTGTTGACTTCGCCCAATCCGGATCTGCCGGACGGCCCTAGCATTCAAAAGCACGCCCATCTTTTGTGCTGCGACATTCGCGACTGGCGAATCTCCTGCATCAGTGACGGATTTGCCGCGGTTCTAAACGTTGGCAATCAGCCACTGCTCGGGCAGTTTCTGCCTGAGGTGTTGTCAGCGGCGGACTTTCGTCGTTGGGTGGATGCGCTGCATGTATCGGCACACGACGGCGCCACGCGTGTGCTTCACGGCCAGCGATTGAGCGACGACGGGTGCGAATACGATCTGTCATTTTCGCTGGTGGGCGAGCGCGCATTCATTGAAATTGAGGCCCGTCGAACCTCACTCATCGCAGTGGCAGAGACCGGCTATCTGGGCGCTGTCACTGCAAAACTGATGAGGCTCAGTGATCGGGCAGGTGTGATCAGGCTGATATGCGACGAGGTAAAAATACTTACCGGGTTTGATCGCTGCATTTGGC
>JBBSIY010000228.1:0-6328 GCA_038257785.1 Lysobacterales bacterium | reverse complement strand
CGAGCCCAGATTCGATTGATTTGGCTGAGGATCGCGAGCGCTTCCAGAAGATGATCGACAAGCTCGGACTGCGCCAGCCGCCCAATCGCACTGCGCGCAACGCCGAGGAAGCGATGGCCGCCGCACGCGAGATCGGCTATCCGCTGGTCGTGCGTCCAAGCTACGTGCTTGGTGGGCGGGCGATGGAAGTGGTGTATTCCGACGCTGACCTTGCACGCTACATCCGCGACGCGGTGAAGGTGTCCAACGATTCGCCGGTGCTGCTGGATCGTTTTCTCGATCACGCGGTGGAGGTCGATGTGGATCTGATCGCCGACGCCGAAGGCGGCGTGCTGATCGGCGGTGTGATGGAGCACATCGAGGAAGCGGGCGTGCATTCTGGCGATTCGTCGTGCTCACTGCCGCCGTATTCGCTCAGCGCTGCGCTGCAGGATCAGCTGCGCGAGCAGGTCAGCAAGATGGCGCGCGAGCTCAAGGTTGTCGGATTGATGAACACGCAGTTCGCAGTGCAGATTGACGCTGACGGCAAAGAAGACGTGTTTGTCCTCGAAGTGAACCCACGCGCGTCGCGCACCGTTCCGTTCGTCTCCAAGGCCACCAGCCTGCCGCTGGCAAAAATCGCGGCGCGCTGCATGGTCGGCCAGTCGCTCGCGGCGCAGGGCTATCTGTATGAAGTGATCCCGGATTACTACTCGGTGAAGGAGGCGATATTTCCGTTCGCCAAGTTCCAGAACGTCGATCCGATTCTTGGCCCAGAGATGCGCTCTACCGGCGAAGTAATGGGCGTTGGTCGTAGCTTTGGCGCGGCGTTTGCGCGTGCCCAGGAAGGCGCTGGCATCGGCATTCCACCCGTGGGCAAGGCCTTTGTGTCGGTGCGTGACCCCGACAAGCCGCGCTTGCTGGCGGTTGCCGCTGCCTTGATCGAACGCGGCTACAGTCTGGTCGCAACGACGGGTACCAAAAGCTTTCTGGACCAGCACGGGATTGCCTGCGAGCTGATCAACAAGGTGGTCGAAGGCCACCCGCACGTTGTCGATCTGATCAAGAACGGCGAGATCACTTACATCGTCAACACCACGGAAGGTCGGCAAGCAATCGCTGATTCATTCTCGATTCGCCGTGAGGCATTGCAGCATCGGGTGACCTATTCGACCACGATCTCAGGCGCGCGCGCGCTGCTGCACTCGCTGCCGTTTCGCGGCAGCCCGGTGGTGCATTCGCTGCAAGAGCTGCACGCCGAGCTCAAACCTGGTCGTATCGCGGGGAGTTAGTTCGACGGCATCAAGTAATGTTAGGGGCGCGAAGGGTCGCGCCCCTGAGCTATGGGCAACGCAAGTCGCCTCAATTCGGAAGCATTGACGATCGCTCGCAAAGCCGTCGCGCCATCCACCAACCGCTTGCCGCCAGAACCGCGCCTGCCGGTAGATCGATGAAGTAGTGCTGCTTGAAGGTGAGGGTGCTGGCGATACACAGCGCTGAAACAGTCGCAAAGCAGCACACGAACCTGGTGCGCTCGTGCGCGATTAGCCACACGCAGAGCAGGCAGCTGCTGACGTGCAGGCTGGGGAAGCAGTTGACGGGTGAATCGACGCTGCGCACGGCGCTGGCGAGTGCGAATGTGAGCGCCTCGAGTTCGCTATTGAGTTCGCTCGTCAGCGGCATCGCGGGGCGCGGAACTTGAATCGGATAGAGCAGATAGATCAACGCCGCGAGCGCCTGCACGATCACCGCGGCATATAAAAAACGGCCGCAGCGGGCGCGGTCACGGCAGGCGCTGAATGCGATCAGCAGCAATGGGTATTGGATGAGGTAGATCCAGACGGATTGCGGCCAGAACGGAATCGCCGCCTCCCAGTCGAACGTCGCGATCAATACCGCACGCTCGCGGGTGAGCAGCGATGCGCCGGTGTAAAGCGCGGCGCAGACCGCGATGGCTGCCGCGCCAGCCCACCACTTTTGCGCTTCGGTCTTTGGCAGCGGCAATTTAGGCATCGAAATCGATCCCTTGTTTGGAATACCAGCGGCGGAACGTATTCCACGCGCGCGCGCCAAACGGACTGCGTCGAAGCAGAGCAATCAGTGCACGATTGATGCGCGCGGCGCGCAGGTCCAGCGGTCGCAGCACGTCTATAAACAGCACGCAGCGGCGGCTGGCGGCTAGGTTTGCAGCGCGATGCATGTAGGTGTCATCGAAGATCAGCGCGCGGCCTTCTCGCCAGTGCAGTCGGAAGCGGTCAACTTCGAGCCAGCATTGTTCGCCATCCTGCGGCACTTCCAGCGCCAGATGCACGCGCAACACACCTTTGTAGGGTCCGCGATGCCACGGCAGCTGCTTGCCGGGTTCGAGAATCGAGAACATCGCGGTTTGAATGCCCGGGATCTGGCCGATGATCTGCGCCGTGCGGGGGCACAGCGCGCAGTTGCGCTCGGCTGTTTTTCCGTAGGCATGAAAGACGAAGGTTCGCCATAGTGCGTCGCTGGTAATCGGCAGCTGCTCGGGCGAGATCTCGTGAAACGGCGGGATCGGCTCAGCGCTAGCGAGCAGCTGGCGGTACTCGGCGGCAATCTCGTGCCAGCGCGCCTCCAGCGCTGGTATCCAATCGAAGTCTTCGCAGTCGTAGACCGCCGGGTCGCCCAATGGCGAGTGGCGCGCCAGATAGCGCTCGAAGCGCTGCAGCAGGCGGAAGGCCAGCGGAATAGGCGCTTGTTGGTTTTCCATCGTCGAAAGGGCGCGCGTCGTTAGTCGAGCAGGGTGGCAAGCAAGGCGGCCCAGAAGTGCTGGTGGGCGAATCGGAGTCCGCCCACCGATGGCTGCGCGTGGTCGATGCCATCCAGCATCAGCATGTGCGTTCCGCTCCATACCTGATCGGTGCGGAGGAACACACCGTCATGCGCTTGGCCGGGGTGCGCCTGCTGCAGATGCTTGCTGCGCAGTTCGAAGACGTTGCTCATTTGCTGCGCGGATGTGGCGACCATCAGCGACGGGACTGTGCGCAACGTACTCTCGATGCGCTCTGCGACCGCCTGCAGATTGTGAGTGTTCAACTCCGCGCAGGCGCGGCGAGCGCCCAGCGCAGTTAGCAGCACAGCTTCCATACGCTCTGAAAAACGGAGCGGATGGCGGCGGCCCTCGCCGTCCGAGCCAGCGAATAGATGTTCGAGATAGGGCGACCCGCCGCGCGGCACCTGCACGCCAAGCAAGCCGGCGGTTGCTGCGACGCGTGTGGAGGAAGCGGCAAGTGCCAGCAAGACCTCTAGTCCGCCCTTGCTGTGGGCGAGAAAGATCGGTCGACGCCCGGCGGCAACGAGCTGATCAATTTGCGCCCCCAGCGCTGCCGCGTTGCTGGCTAGCGTGCCGGCCGCTGCCGTGTGCCCAACCTCAACCTGCCAGCCGAGACGCTTGAAGTGCCGCAGCGGCGCGCGAAAATGGTTTGGTATCCAGCTGCCGAAAAGTCCGCGCACCATCAGGAGGGTGCAATCGGCATATTCAGGGCTTGGCCGTGGTCCGTTTGCCGCATTTCGCAGTGCGCGTTGATAGCGCTCAGCGAGAGCACGATCGACGTGGTCTGCAGTGGGATCATTAGTCGACAGTGGACGCATGCGGGACGGTCGGCGATTGCTTACTATCGATGGCGTCACCATACACATTGCCGAAGCAGTCCACGATGCCCATTGAGCGCGTTTCCCCCGAACAACGGATTTTGCTAAGTCGGCAAAACCTAGCGGTGCTCGCCGCGCAAACCCTGGTTTGGTTCGGCTTGATACAGGCCATGCACGCCCCGCTCGGCGCGTGGTGGAAGCTGGCGATCCTTATTCTGTTCTGCCTCGTCATGCAGGGCGTGTTCTCGATGATGCATGAGTGCTTCCATCGCAACGGCCATCAATCAGCGTGGGTGAACTGGGCGATGGGCGCGTGGGCATCGACCCTGTTCGGTAGCTCCTTCACCCTGATCAGGGTCAATCATGAGGGCCATCACCAGCGCAATCGCTCGCCGGCGGAGCTCGCCGAATACATCCTTCCCGGCGAGCGGCCTGCGATCAAGATCGGGCTGTACTACTTCGCGGTGCTTGGCGGCATTTGGCTGGCTAGCTTGCTCGCTACCTTGGTTTTGCCATTGGTGCCGTTTTCGCGCGTGAAAAGCTTGGCTGTGCGCTGGGCGTCGATGGACGGCTACAACCGCGCGTTCGCCCAGTTCACAGCGCGCGACTGGCGATTGCTGCGTGCCGAGGCGGTATTGGCACTTTGCTGGTGGATAGGCTGCAGCTGGCTGTTCGGCTGGCAGTGGCAGATCCTGCTGCTGATGTACGCATGCTTCGCATTTAGCTATTCATCGCTACAGTGGATCTACCACCTGCGCACGCCGCTGGACCGCATCGAAGGCGCCTTCGACCTGCGCCTGCCGACGCCGATTCGCTGGCTGTTTCTCAATTTCAACTACAACCTGCAGCACCATCGTCGTCCCGATGCGCCGTGGCAGTCGATGCACGCGCAGGTCAACCAGCGCGAAACGCAGCCGCTGTGGTGGCGCTGGCTGGGCGCATTCCGGCCGCCCGAAGCCTATCCGACCGACCCGTCGACGTTGTCGAAGGTGTACTTCTGAACCCGACGGCAGGGCACGGCCCATCGCCAGCGCTAAACGAGCACTGGTACGCCGTGTGCCGCAGTAGCGATCTTGGTACGCGCAAGCCGCTGGGTCTGCAGCTGTTCGATCGGCCGCTGGTGGCGTTTCGCGACGCGCAGGGGCGCGCGGCGGTGTTGGAGGATCGTTGCGCGCATCGGCATGCACCGTTGTCGGCAGGTCGAGTGTGTGCAGGTAGGCTGCAATGTCCTTACCACGGCTGGGAATACGACAGCGCCGGCAAGGTGGCCTATGTGCCGGCCCTGGGGCGTGACGCGCAGCCGTCGGACGAGCTGCGCGGAGTCAGCTACTCGGCGCAGGAGCAGGACGGACTGCTGTGGGTGTGGCCCGGCGACGGCGTTCCGACCAGCGTGCCGCGCATCGCTACCGTGGGCGAGCCGGGCTGGACGCGCTTCATCATGAAGACCCGTTTTCGGACCGGTGTGGAAGCGTGTTTGGAGAATTTTTTGGACTGCCCGCATGCAACCTTCGTGCATCGCGGCTGGTTTCGCTCGCCCACCGGCAAGCCCGTGCGCGCCACCGTGACCACGCTCGATGACGGCGCCGTGGCCGAGTACTTCGAGGAGCCGCGCAAACGCAGCGTGATCTGGGCGCTGTTCGCGCCGCCTGCCAGCAGCATGCGCCACACCGATCGCTTTATTGCTCCCGCTACAAGCCGCGTCGACTACGTGTTTTCTGACGGCCGCGCCTACAACATCACCTCGACCTGTTGTCCGCTGGTCGATGGCGGGCTTGAGGTGTTCACCGTGATGTCATTTCGATTTCCGATCTGGGGGCCGCTGGTTCGACTTGCGTTCGAGCCGATCTCGCGCTGGATCATCCGCCAAGACGTGCGCATGTTGGACAGCGTCGCCGACAACCAGCTTCGCTTTGCACCGCGGGGCATCCAAAGCACGCGTGCCGATCTGTTGGCACCTGCGATTCGCAGCTGGCGCCGCGCGCTTGCTGAGCGTCGTCCACCACCCGTCGCGGGTGAGTGCAGGGAAGTGAGTTTGGTACTTTGAGTACGTCTATGGATGCACCCCGACTGCAGTCGCGGATTGTCGCGGTCGAGGCGCTCGATGGTGCGCTGATCGATGCGATGTTTGCGCTCCACGCGCAGTACTACGACGCCTGCGATCACGGCCGCTTCGAACACGACCTTGCCAACAAGCGCTATGTCATCGTGCTCGACTCGCCGCATGGACTGGCCGGCTTCTCCACCGTCGCAGTCGATCGCTACGACACGGCTAGCGGGCCGGTACTGGTGCTGTTCTCCGGCGACACCATCATCGACCGCGCGTGGTGGGGCGACCAGACGCTCAGCCGCTGCTTCGCCCGCCTTGCGGGTGCGCTGCACGCCGCATCGCCTGATGTGCCGCTTTACTGGCTGTTGATCTCGAAGGGCCATCGCACTTATCGCTATCTAGGACTGTTCTCGCAGCAGTACTTCCCACACCACGAGCGCGACGATCCGCCGCTGCGCGCGCTCGCCGAGCAGTTCGCCAGCGCGCGCTTTGGCGCCGATTACGATCCAGCGCTTGGCGTGATCCGCTTTCCGCAGTCGCACGGGCACCTCAAGGCGGATATCGCCGACGTTCCGCCTCACGTAGCCGCACGACCCGAGGGTGCGTTTTTCCTCGCTCGCAATCCAGGCTACCGACACGGCGATGAGCTGGTTTGTCTGACTCGCCTGTGTGTCGATAATT
>JBBSIY010000227.1:0-6379 GCA_038257785.1 Lysobacterales bacterium | reverse complement strand
CTCCACCCGCCGGCCGGTGAAGAAATACGGTGTGCGCTGGCCGTTAAGCGATACGAAGTCGGCCTCGATATGCGCCTCACCAGACACGAATACGTCGGCTATGCGTGCGGCAACCAGCGGTCGCTCCTCCTCGGAAAGGAAGTCCAGCGCATTCATCTCGGCGATCTCAGCCGCGCTGTAGCCCGATACCTGCTCGAAATTGCGGTTCCAGCGAAGGAATCGACCCGCCTCATCGTAGAAGTAGACCACGCCCGGCATGCTCTCGATCATGGTGTCGGAGAATCTGCGCTCGTTCTCGGCGCGCTGCAGGGCGGCTGCACGCGCAGCGGCGGCTTCCAGCGCATCAATGGCGAACGCGATGTCGTTGGCGGCTTCGCGCAACAGCGCCAGCTCCTTGCTGTGAAAGGCGTGCTTCTCTGCCGAGTACAGCGTGAGCGTCCCGCAAGGGGTGCCCTTGCGCTGAATAGGGATTGCAGCCGCTGAGCTGATGCCATAGCTGCGTACCTGCTCGCGCCAGCTCGCCATGGTCGGATCGTCGTCGACATCGTTGCCAACGTAGGGTTCGTTGTTGCAAAACGCCCGCACGGCCGGACCGCCGGTTGGCGACTGCTCATCGGTGTGCAGATCGAGTGTCGGCAGATAACGCTGGTCATCGCCCGCACTGGCGCTCAGCTGCAGCCGTTGCTCGGTCGGATCGTGCCAACCAACCCAGGCTAGGCGAAAGCCGCCATGGCGAACCAGTACATCGCAGATCCGCGCAAAAAGATCATCGCGCGAGGTCGCCACGACGATACTGTGATTGATGTGGCTCAGCGCGGCGTAAAGGCGGTTCAGACGTTCGATCTCGGCCTCGTAGGCCAGCCGCGGCCCGATGTCGCGCAGGATTAGGGTCAGCATCTGCTGTTCGGCCACCCGAACCTGCGCGGCGGAAACCTCCAGCTGCAAACAGCTACCTTCGGCGTGACGGGCGCTGAGCAGGCGCGGACCCTGATCTGGCTGCGGCAGCGGGTCGGCAATGAAGCGCGACACCGGCTCACCGATGGCCACCGATCCCGCGCTACCAAACAGCGTCTCGGCCGCGGCGTTGAACTGGACGACGCGCTGCGTCGAGTCAAGCGTCACGATGGCGTCGGACGCGCCATCCAAAATGCTGGCCAACCGGGTCTCGCTTGCGCGCAGTCGACGCTTAGCCTGTTGCAGTGACGCATTGCTGGCATGCAGCGTTCCGAACGCACGCCACATCAGCACATACAGCAGCAGCGAAGTCACGCCGACGAAGGCCAGCCCTTTGTAAACACTCCAGCGCAGCAGCAGCTCGGGCTCGCGCAGCAGCGCCAGCAGCGCGTGATCGGAGTAGTAGATCCACAGCGTAGAGACGCCCGCATAAATCGCCGCAATTGAGGCGGCACCACGCGGACCCGCAAGCGTCTGTGTCGGCGGTTGAGTGCCGGCTTTCGCCTCTGGAACAGCACCACCCTCCCCGGCGGTGTGATTGCTCATGCGTCCCTCCTTCCCCCATAGCGATCAGCTGGCTGGACGCAGAGCGATCAGTTCACCTGTTCGGGAATGACGGCAACGTCGGCGCTCGACACGTTGACGCGAGTATTGCCCTTTGCCTGGCTGCGAGCAACGCGACTCGTCGAATCATCCGCTCTGCACTTGCCGCGCTGGGCGCTCAGTTTTATCCATGAACGCTCGCGAGCGCGTGGCACTTTGTAGCAGCGACGGGCGCCGCGATGCGATGCCCTGGTGGCCGGCCGAGCTATGCTGACATTCGGCACGGCGCTTGGGCGCCCAATGACGAAGAGGCATCCTTGGGCAACCTTGATTGCAGGGCTTCAATCTCGGTGATATTCGCAAAAGTGACGGCGGCGCCGTCGAACACGCTATCGATGCGGCGATAGCTAAGCCACACGCTGCGGCAGCACCACCAGCTTGCCGACCGCTTCGCGCGCCAGCAGCGCGTCCAGCGCGTGAGAAGCCTGCCCCAGCGGATAGCGTTTGGAAATCAGCGGGCTGATCTTTCCCTGCTGCAGCCAGCCCAATAGCTGCGCCATGTTCCCTGCGTTGACCTTCGGCTCGCGGCGCACGAATTCGCCCCAGAACACGCCGACCAGCGCACTGCCTTTCAGCAGCAGCAGGTTGATCGGAATCTTGGGAATATCGCCAGCGGCAAAGCCAACCACCAGATAGCGGCCGCCCCAGCTCATGCTGCGCAGGGCTAACTCGGTGACATCGCCGCCGACCGGGTCGTAGACGATGTCGACACCCTTGCCTTCGGTGATTACTTTGATGCGCTCACGCAGATCTTCGCGGCTGTAGTCGATGACCGCATCGGCACCACGCGCTTTGGCTGCGTCGCGTTTTTCTTGGCTCGACGCCGCCGCGATGACGCGCAGCCCCATCAGCTTGCCCAGCTCAACAGCCGCAAGCCCCACGCCGCCGCCTGCGCCCAGCACCAGCAGCGTTTCGCCGGTCTGCGCTTTGGCGCGATCTTTCAGCGCGTGCAGCGAGGTGCCGTAGGTCAGCATGAAGCTGCCTGCGAGTTCCAAATCGCTATCGCTGATTGAATCGGGCAGCGGAACGATATGAGTGGCGTCTACCGCCACTTCTTGGGCGTAGGCGCCATACGTCACCAGCCCAATCACCTTGCTGCCAACGCGGACATGTTTGACCTCGTCGCCAACCGCAATAATTTCGCCTGCGAGCTCACCACCGGGTGAGAACGGAAACTCGGGCCTGAGCTGATATTTGCCGGCGACCATCAGCGCGTCCGGAAAGTTGACCGCTGCAACCCGAACGCGCACTAAGACTTGCTTCGGTCCGAGCGTCGGCGAGGGCATTTCTTGTAGCTGAAGCGAAGACGGCGCGCCCCAAGCGTTACAGATGATGGCTTTCATGTGGCTCCTAGTGATCTGACGGGCAAGCGATTGAACGGCTTTGTCTAGCGTTGACAGTGATTCGAAGCGCAAAAAAATCGTCTGAACGCGTTCGTGCTGAGCCTGTCGACGCACCCTTCGGCAAGCTCAGGGCGAACGGCGGACTCCGTTACGTTCAAACCTGTTCTGGCCAGATCGATCGCTTGTTTCTGATTTCATCGCGCTCAGAAGCGCCCTTCGGTCTTTTCGAACACGCTGTTGCGCAGCGCGACCAGCTTGGGCCCGAAGTCATGAATCAGCTTTTCGCGCGTCATCACCGACACTCGTCCACTGCAGTTGAAGGCCAAAACGCGACTGCGGTCCGCCGAGATCATTGGCACGCCAACCGCGAACACGTCGGGGTTCCAGTCGCCTAGCGAGAAGCAGAACCCGTAGTTCTGATAGTCCTCGCGCGCGCGCAAAATTCCAGCGCGAATTTTGGGCCAAATGTCGGGCTCGATATCTTTTTCTAGCCGCAGCAAATGCTGGTCAAACAGGTCCTGCGGACGGGCGGCGAGATCGGCGCGACCCAGCGCCGTTGAACCGTGCGGAACACGCGCACCCGGATCGAGCTTAAGCTGAAACATCGCATCGCCCTGACACACGTCCAACACCACCATGCGCATGCCGTCGGCCGCGCCCAGCATCACGGCTGATTGCGTGTAGTCCGCCAACTCGCGCATTAGCGGGCGCGCGATGCTGACCACGTCGTGGCTCTTCATATACGCATGACTAAGCGACAGCACGGCCGGGCCCAGCGCGTACTTCTCAAGGCTCGGTAGGTATTCCAGATAGCCTAGCGACGACAGCGTAAATGTCATCCGCGAAACCGTTGGCTTGGGCAGGTGCGTTCGCCGCACGATTTCCTGATTGCCCAAGAACTGCTCGCCGCGTTCGAAACATCGCAGGATGGAAAACGCGCGCGCTACCGAGGTGATGTATTGCGGGTGATCCGGATCGACCGCGCCGGCAAATGCGTCAGCCTTGCGCGTGGTGCTGCCCACCTCAGCCGCGCTCGCCAGTCGCAGCCACCGCCATCGGGCGACTCATGCGCGCAACCGCGCGTGGTGCTTGGCTAGCTCTAGCTTGGCGATAGTGCCGTTGTGAACCTCGTCCGGACCATCGGCGAGCCGCAGGGTACGAATGCTGGCGTACATCCACGCCAGCGGGAAGTCGTCGCAAACGCCCGCCCCGCCGTGCGCCTGTATCGCCCAGTCAATCACCTGACAGGCCATCGTCGGTGCGACGCTTTTGATCATCGCGATTTCAGTCCGCGCGTGCTTGTTGCCGACCTTATCCATCATGTCTGCGGCCTTCAGCGTTAGCAGGCGCGCCTGATCGATCATGCAGCGCGACTGCGCGATGCGCTCGTGCCAGATCGACTGTTCGGCGATGGGTTTGCCAAACGCAACGCGGGTCAGCACGCGCTGACACAGCAGCTCAAGCGCGCGCTCGGCCGCGCCAATGGTGCGCATGCAGTGATGGATACGACCCGGCCCGAGACGGCCCTGCGCAATTTCGAAACCGCGGCCCTCGCCGAGCAGCAAATTGGCAGCCGGCACGCGCACGTCGCGCAGCACAATCTCCATGTGTCCGTGCGGCGCATCGTCGTAACCAAACACGCTGAGCGGACGAATCACTTCGATGCCCGGCGTATTCGAGGGAATCAGAATCATCGACTGCTGCTGGTGACGCGCAGCTTCTGGATCGGTCTTGCCCATCACGATGTAGAGCGCGCAACGCGTATCTCCGGCGCCCGAGGACCACCACTTGCGACCGTTGATCACGTAGTCATTGCCATCGCGGCGAATCGAGCACTCGATATTGGTAGCGTCCGACGACGCCACCGCCGGCTCGGTCATCAAAAACGCTGAGCGAATATCGCCAGCCAGCAGCGGCTCGAGCCACTCGTCTTTCTGCGCCTCGCTGCCGTAACGCTCGAGGGTCTCCATGTTGCCGGTGTCGGGCGCAGAACAATTGAACACTTCCGGTGCCCACAGCACGCGGCCCATGATTTCGCAAAGCGGCGCGTACTCAAGATTAGAAAGCCCCTCTGGCGCGCGATCGGACTGCGGCAGGAATAGATTCCACAGCCCCTCGGCGCGCGCTTGGTCTTTCAATGTCTCGATCAAGCTGAGCGGCGTCCACGCCTCTCCGCTGCGCCGCTTCGACGCCATCTCCTGCAGATAGAGCGGTTCTGCGGGCGTGATGTGGCGCTCGAAGAAGGCCCTCAGCGCAGCGCGAAGGCTTTCGACTTTAGGCGAGTAAGAGAAGTCCATCGTTGCCTCTGCGTTAGAATATGTTTCGTCTTACGAAATACAATTTCGCAATTATTGAATGCATAGTAGCCGTCGCAAAATCCGGCGACAAGCTGCGTGAATTCACGTTGCCAGCTGCAGCTGCGTTTCTTCGAGAGGCGTTAGGTCCGATTGGCGCGGTTGTCAGCGCATCGAGTAATACAGAAGATCTGCGTAATTCTAGGCTTCTGTGCGTCCTGCGTCGCCCTCCCGCATTCCGCTGCGCTGGGTCCGGGCTGCAACGGATGGGGACTGACGCGCGCTAGGGGTTCATGCAGAGCAACTGGCGTCGCTTGATACCCGCAGCGAGGTCGCGCTAGAGTGTTTCATATTAGGCGTCCGTTGTTTCATTGTACGAAACACGAAGCCGGATCCTTCAAGCCCTTCAATCGACCCATTGAATCGCTGAGATAGCAGATGCTTCCCGTCTCAGCGCATTGGTCAGCTAGCGTCTAAATCTCAGCCAAGCCACCGCCCATTCATGCCTGATCAGCCGCCGACCACGGGGAGCCAATCGTCAATCGATGCCAACGCGCTGGCCGCGTATTTGCGCGCGCACGTTGAAGGGGTGGGTGATCAGCTGAGCCTGACGCGCTTCAAGGGCGGACAGTCGAATCCTACCTATCTGCTGCAATCAAACGATCGCCGATTTGTGCTTCGCGCCAAGCCCGGCCCGCGTGCAGAATTGCTGCCGTCTGCACATGCGGTTGAGCGCGAGTTTCGGGTGCAGTCGGGGCTAGCCAACAGCGATGTGCCGGTCGCCCGCATGCACTGGCTGTGCGAAGACGAATCGGTTGTCGGCTTTGCTTTCTATGTGATGGAGCATGTCGAGGGTCGAATTTTTTGGGACGGCACGCTGCCCGACCTAGAACCGGCCGCGCGTGGTGCGATTTACGACGAACTCAATCGCGTTATCAGCGCGCTGCATCGCATCGACCCTTCGGCGGTTGGGCTGGCTGATTACGGCAAGCCGGGTAACTACTTTGTGCGCCAAATTGAGCGCTGGTCCAAGCAATACAACGCCAGCCGCACGACGCCAAACCTCGCCATGGATCGCCTGATCGACTGGCTGCCAGCGCATGCACCGGCTGACGATGGACGCGTGGCGCTCGTGCACGGCGACTACCGCATCGACAACGTGATTTTTCATCCCACCGAGCCGCG
>JBBSIY010000226.1:0-6382 GCA_038257785.1 Lysobacterales bacterium | reverse complement strand
GACGCGCGAAGACGACACCCGCGGCGGCTGGTATCGGCCGCGCGCGTTTCATCGCATTCGCGTTGAGTCGGACAAGGACGGGATGCCGCTGGCTTGGCATCACCGCGTGGTGGCGCAGTCGATATTTGAGGGCACCGCCTTCGAAGCTTTTGGTCTCAAGAACGGCGTCGATGAGAGCGTGGTGGAAGGCGTAAGCGATCTACCCTACGCAATTGAACACCTGCAGGTGGAGTGCAAGATTGCGCCGCGCGTCGTGCCGGTGCTGTGGTTTCGCTCGGTCGGTCATACGCATACCGCGCTGGCGGTCGAACACACCATCGACCAGCTTGCGCGTCGTGGCAAACGCGATCCGCTTGAGTTCCGCCGCGCGCTGCTGAAAAACAACGCGCAGTGGCTGCGTGCGCTCGATCTGATTGCTGAGAAGTCGGGCTGGGCCAAGCCGCTGCCTGAAGGCCGCGCGCGCGGTCTGGCCATCCACGCGAGCTTCGGCAGCGTAGTGGCGCAGGTGGCCGAAGTGTCGATCGAGAACAACCGCCCGCGCGTGCACCGCGTGGTCGCGGTCGCGGATCTCGGCACCGTCGTCAATCCACGTCACGCTAAGGTGCAGATTGAGGGCGGCATCGTGTTCGGACTGTCGGCTGCGCTGCATCAGCACATCGATTTCAAAGAAGGCCGCGTGCAGCAAAGTAACTTTCACGACTACCCGATGCTGCGCCAAAGCGAGATGCCGACAATTGAAGTGCATCTTGTTGATAGCAAAGAGGTGCCCGGCGGCGCTGGCGAACCCGGGGTGCCGCCGATTGCACCGGCCGTCGCCAATGCGCTGCTCGCCCTCACCGGCAAAGCGACGACCGCGCTGCCGTTTAAGCTCGGTTAGCGCAGCCTCACATGACAACTCGTTCGGACCCTGCCGCTCCCTTGGACGCGGCTTGCGTGCCAATCGCGCAACAACGCGCCGCCGTCATCGCGAAACCGCTGCTTCAAATAGGCACTGCACTGTTGCGATGAACCCCACTCTGCGTACCGTCATTGCGAAGCGCCGCAGGCGCTGTGGCAATCCCTGCCGGGCGGGGTCTTCGTTTCGCGCGAAATCCTGCGGTCAGACGCTGGATTGCCGCTGCCGATGAAGCCGGCCTCGCAATGACGAGCGTTTTACTCGGCGGCAATCAATGGCGGGCACTATCGATTCCTGCACTGTTGATTCCTGCACCATCGAGTGGAGCCCACGCTAAGCAAGCACAGGCTGCAGCAGATCACCCCCGCGATATAACGCATTGGCTAAACTTTGAGACCGCTAGCCCGATGAGTTCGCAATGCGTTTACTGATTGCTCTGCTGCTGTTGACCACCCTGCCTGCGTCTGCTGACCAGCTGATTTCGTTCGACATCGAGAAAGCGTCTTACGCCGAAGTCGAGTCGCTCAAGCGCGATGCGGGTGACGCTTGGTGGCTTGAGATGGGCGACGAGATGGTGCTAATCGGCAGTCCGGCGTCACTGGCCAACAAGGTGTCCGTGTCGCTGCCAATTCTGAGCCAGCTGCAAAACGTTGCTGTCGATCGACTGGTTTTGCGCGCGCGCGGATGCAGCGAACATCCAGAGGGCCACGAAGCCAGCCAGCGCGGCATGCTGCTGGTGCAAGGCAGCCGCTGGGAGCTGCGCCAGCTAGCCGAATGGGAGAGCCTTTCGCCTGGTGAAGAGGCCTCAGGGTCGTGGCAGCCGGTCGTCCGTAACAGCACGTTGGCGCGTCAGTATCGGCTGGATATGCACGGCCAAGCAGCGCCGCCGCGGCCGGAGGTTCAGGCCGTCGTCGATGCCGTCAATACCGCGCGCTGGTTCGCCGATGTCACCACGCTAGCGAGCTGGAATCGATCAAGCTACGGCACAACAGACCTGACTGCTGCGCGCGACTGGATCGGCGCGCAGTTCCAGTCGCTCGGCCTAGCCGTGACAACGCCGGTGTTCACGATGAACGCGGCGGGCGGCGGCGGCACCATCTCGCGCAACAACGTGATTGGCAAGTGGACCGGTAGCAGCCTGCCCGATGAGTGGGTAATCGTTGGCGCGCACTACGACTCGCGCAACACAAGCTCAACCTCCACGGTCAACACGCCGGGGGCTGAAGACAACGCTAGCGGCTGCGCGGGGGTTATCGAAGTGGCGCGCGCGCTGCTTCCCGGGCGGCCGTCGCGCAGCATCTTGTTCATGTGCTACGCCGGTGAGGAGCAAGGTCTTCGCGGCAGCGCGGCGCACGTGCAATCGCTGACCCAGAGCGGCGATCTTTCAAAGGTCAAATCGGTCGCCATCATGGACATGATCGGCTACAGCGCCAGCAGCAACCTGCGCGTGCTGCTCGAAAGCTCGGCAAGCCAAGCCGCCTACGTCCAGCTCTTCGCAGCCGCTGCCGCGACCTACGTTCCCAACCTCGGCGTGCTAACCAGCACCAGTCCGTCCGGCTCTGATCATGTGCCCTACATCAATGCCGGCCTGCGTAGCCTGCTGTCGATCGAGAACGACTGGTCGGTCTATCCGCACTACCACCGCACCACCGACACACCCGCCAACATGGGCCCACAGGCGCAAGCCATGGGCGGTGCCGTCATCCGCACCAATGCTGCCGCACTGGCAGATCTTGTCGGCGTCGGCTTGCCGGCCTTTGTCGATGGATTTGAGGGTGCGCAATAGACACTTAGTCATCTGACACGATCAAACACGTAATCGTTCGCCCTGAGCGTGTCGAAGGGCGGGGCTTGTCGAAGGGCGGGGCTTCGACTCGCTCAGCCCGAACGGATAGTTCGTGCCGGCTCAATAGTTGGTGCCGATCTTGCGTGTCATCCAAGCTACCCGCGGGTCATTTCGACCAGCTTGCTAACCGTGTTGATATTGCGGGCCGTGCCCGCCTTACCTGCTGGGATCTTCAGCTTGGAATCAGACATGCCGACGCCGTAGTGCACGTAGATCTCGCGCGTGCCTAAGGCAAGCTCTTCGCCGTTTTGCCCGCTGATCGAACGCAGCGCGTCGGCGCCTGGCGGCTGGTCGAGAAAGATCACGATGGTGCGGTTGGGCAGCGTGTCGGAAAACGGACTGTCAGCGAGAGCCGCCGCCATCTCGGCAGGCGTCCGCACCAGCACGCCAACTGGCTTGCCCGCGTAATCGGCTAGCACCGCTTCTAGCGTTTGCTGCACCTGCCGCGCCGTCGATTCGCTGCGCAACACCACATTACCGCTGGCGATATAGGTCCGCACATCGCCAAAGCCGGCGGCTTCGCACATGGCGCGCAGCTCGGCCATCGGCAGCTTGCCCGTGCCGCCCACGTTCACGGCGCGGAGCAGGCAGATATAGGTATGCGTCATGTGCAACGGCTCCTTGTGTAGCGACATTGGTAGCTACAGAACGCCAAGTCTGTGCGCTTGCTCGATCCGCTGGATGACGGCAAGCGCCTGCTCGGCGGTTACCTCGGGTGGCCTGCCGTCGCGAATCGCCGCCGCGATGTCGGCGTAATAACCACGATAGTCACCCGCGCACGTCGGCAGCACACTCGTCTGCATGACGCCGTCAGCATCGATGGCACGAAGTTCGCCCCACGCGGACGCGGGCTCGGCACCCCAGTCGTCTCCTTGATAGAACTCACCGGCGCGCAGAGCCGCCTCCTGCGGATCAAGCCCGTACTTTACGTAACTGCCTGCCGTACCGCGGATGGCAAATCGCGGTCGCGGCGATGCAGCCAGCGTGCTGGCACCGAGGCGAACGCGCAGGCCGGGATAGTCGAGATCTAGATCGAACGCGTCATCCACGTTCGAGCCCTCACGCTCACGCGCAACGTGTGCGCTGACCCGCCGTGGTTCGCCGAACAGCGTCAGCGCGGCATCTATCAAATGCGCACCGAGGTCGAACAGGATGCCGCCACCGGGCGCATCGTGCTCGCGCCAGCCGTCGCTCACCTGCGGTCGCCAGCGATCAAGGTTCGACTCGAAGGCAACGATGCGCCCCAGCGTGCCGGCGGCGAGCAGATCGCGCACGGTGAGAAAGTCCCCGTCCCAACGCCGGTTGTGGAACACCGACAGCATTCGCTGCTGCTGCGTCGCCAAAGCGATTAAGCCCTCGCATTCAGCGCTGTCGACACCCATCGGCTTGTCGACCACCACATGCCGCCCGGCCTTCAATGCTCGCGCTGCCAGCGGCGCGTGGCTGCTGTTCGGCGTAGCGATCACCAGCAGCTGTATTTCCGAGTCTTCAAGTGCTGCATCGATAGAGCGCAAGGTTCGCGCAGTGGGCCAATCCGTGCTCGCGGAATCACCATGCCGCTGCACGATGCTGTGCAGTCGCAGGCCCGGCGTCGCGGCAATCGTTGGCGCGTGAAAGGCGCGCCCGGCCAAGCCGTAGCCAACTAAACAGGTATTGAGTAGCGACACGTGAATCACCCGTGGACTCTGAAGTCAGCATCACAGTGTACGTACGCAGCGAGTCCGCCAGTGGTCCAGCGCAGCGCCAGCCGCTCGCTTAGTGACACCGCTCGTCGCGCTCGCGCTGCTGCAGGATGCTTTGAATGCATTGCCCTAGCGGCCATCTGCTTTTGCGGCGCACTGCCCCATCATCGTCGGCGAGCGCATTTACACGGCAGCCGCACCGCGGCGTTTGAAATTTGATTCACACCGGCGCAGCAAGCTGATCACCTCTTCAACCCGAGGCGGCGCCATGGCTACTCTGAAATTCCACACGCTTTGCCTGCTGTTTTGCCTGCCGTTGGCGACGCCGACGACGCACGCCGCTGCGGCAGGTGACACGATCCTGATGGTACTCAGCGGTGAGGGCCGCGATCAGGGCAAGACGCGTCCTGGCTACGAGTTCGACGAGATGTCGCAGGCGTGGCTAATCTTTCGCGACAACGGGCTCAAGGTTGAATTCGCGAGCCCGCAAGGTGGCGCAGTTGAGGCCGACCGCTACAACCCGGAAGCGCCGTTCAACGCGCGCTTTCTCGCCAATGCTGACGCGATGAGCGCACTTGCGAACACCCGCTCCACCAAGGATCTGCGTGCGACGGACTACGCCGCTGTATACGTGGTCGGTGGCAAGGGCGCGATGTTTGATCTGCCGCAAGACCGCGCCCTGCGCCAGCTCCTGTCCGACGTCTACGGCAATGGCGGCATCGTTGCGGCCGTCTGTCACGGCCCCGCTGCGCTGGCCGATGTCCAGCTTGGCGACGGTTCGTTGTTAGTCGAAGGCAAATCCCTCACCGGATTTAGCAACGAGGAAGAAGCTATCTTTGGCAAAAAGTGGGCCAAGGAGTTCGCATGGCAGCTCGAAGACGCTATGCGCGAGCGCGGCGCACGCTGGCAAGAGGCACCGCTGATGATGCCCAAGCTCGTTGTCGACGGTCGCTTGATCACCGGCCAGAATCCCTATTCCACTGTCGCCGTCGCGGAAGCGATCGTCGTCGCCCTCGGTCTCACGCCGGTGCCCCGTGAGCCATGGCGCGAAGAGCTGTCGATGGCGCTGGTTACACAGTTCCTAGAGGGTGATGCGCAGAGCGCGACGGCCGAGCTCGCGGCCAATAGAGATCGGTACCACATCGATCTAATCGGACTACTGGGCTACTACCAACTCAAGGCCGCCGTCGAACCAGCGGCAATTCGCGACGCCGTCGCCATCATGGAGCTGGCAGCGCCATACATGGACCAGCCGCAGCTGGCGGTCGGCATCGCTGAAGGCCACTTCCGCATGGGCGATGCCGCCAAGGCGCGCGATATGCTGGATGCCCTGCTAGCAAAGACGCCTGACATGGCCGACGCCAAGGCACTGCTGGAACAACTCGACGACTGACGATGATGCCGGACCGGCTGCGCATTCTGGTGATCGAAGACAATCACGCTCTGCGCTCGCAGATGGCGATGACGCTGGAGGCGCGCGGCCATGTGGCGGACTTCGCCGCCGATGGCCGCACCGGTCTGCAGCTTGCGCTGGCGCAGCCGCCCGACGTGTTGGTCCTCGATCTGACGCTGCCTGGGCTCGACGGACTACAGGTCTGTAAGCGGTTGCGCAGCGAGGCTGATCGCCACATTCCGGTACTGATGCTCACCGCACGCGACACGCTGGACGACAAGCTGAAGGGCTTCGACGCCGGTGCCGACGACTATCTCGTAAAGCCATTTGCCGGCGAAGAGCTGCTAGCGCGCTGCGTCGCGCTGGCGCAGCGGCATCGACTTGGCGAAAAACATCTGTTTCGGATTGGCTCACTGCAGATCGACCGTCGCAGCGGCGGCCGGCAGGATCGAAAACAGTGCGATGATCGCGATGGCAGCCACTTCTGTGGCGAAGTTCTTTTTGCTTGGCATCTTCGTGAGCCCCCTGATGGGACTGAAGATGCAGGAGCCAAATTGCCCCTCTCG
>JBBSIY010000225.1:0-6394 GCA_038257785.1 Lysobacterales bacterium | reverse complement strand
GTTAAAGAGGCGACGATTGCCACCGTAGCGCCGGGTATTTCCGAAGCGCTGATTGCAACCGCGATGGGTCTGTTCGCGGCTATCCCGGCGGTAGTCGCCTACAACCGCTACTCGACGCGCGTTGAACGTTTGAACGTGCGTTATGAGGCCTTTGGCGAAGAGTTCAGCTCGATTCTGCAGCGCCAGTCGCACGCGGACGAGCACTGATGCGAGTCGTCGGTGCTGATCACGCTGTAACCCCGTTACGCGCACCCCTGCGTTAGGAAAGGCTATGTCCGCCTCGTTCTCCGGCCGTCCGCGCCGTCATCGCAAGCTCAAGGCCGAAATCAACGTCGTGCCGTATATCGACGTGATGTTGGTGCTGTTGATCATCTTCATGGTCACCGCGCCGCTGCTTAACTTGGGTGTCGATATTCAACTGCCGCAGTCGAACGCTAAACCGGTCGAACAGCAGAAAGACCCCGTCATCGTCGAGGTGACCGAAGACGGTCGCTATTTCTTGACCCTGCAGGGCGCGGCGGCGGAAGAAATTGATGCGCAATCGCTACAGGCGAAGGTCTCTGCGTTTTCGCGGGCTAATCCTGAGGTGGCCGTGCTGATCGCGGGAGACGAGCGCGTGGACTACGGCACGATCTACCAGGGCATGGTGATTTTGCAGGCGGCGGGGGTGAGCAAGGTCGGCCTGATGAGCGCGCCGGCCGCAGCCATTAAAGGCCGCTGACCGCATCGCAATGGAACGGCCGTCTGACTCCACTCGCGCGCTGGCGCTCTCGCTAGGCGTTCATCTGCTGATTGTGACGGTGATTTTTGCCGGCATGCTTTTTACGCGCACCACACCGCCCATCTCGGTGGCTGGTAGTCCCATGGAGGCCACGCTGGTGAGCGCGCCGTCTAGCTTCAAGTCAGCGGCGAATACGCCGCCGCCCAAGCCAGTAGCGCCTGCCGCTCCGCCGCCACAGCCGCTGCCTGCGCCGCGACCGCAGCAGGCGGAGACACCGCCACAGCTGGCTCCACAGGCGCCGCCGCCCACGCCCGATACACGTGAAACCGAGCGTGCTGCGCAGCTTGCGCTCGATCAGGCGCAAGAAAAGGCGCAGCGCGAAGAGGTTGAGCGCAAGCGTCAGGAGCAGATCCTGCTCGATGCCGACAAGCAAAAGCAGGACGCCGAGCGTCGTGAGCGCTTGCGCAAAGAACAAGAGGCGCGAGAGCAAGAGCTGGCCGATATTCGGAAACAGCGCGAAGCGGCTGAAGTTGCTCGCAAGCGTGAAGAAGAGAAGCTCAAGCAGCTGGCTGATCGAAATAAACCGGCGCCTTCTGCAGCACCTAGCGATGCTCCGCCCGCGGCGAAGCTCGGCAACAATGGCAGCGACGACAGCCTGCTCGGACGCTACAGCTTGGCCATTCAGCAGTCAGTGACGCAAAACTGGCTGCGACCTGACTCCGCGCGGCCTGGCATTCGCTGCGCGCTGCGCATCGTGCAAATCCCTGGCGGCGAAGTTATTCAGGTCTCTGTCAGCACGCCCTGTAATGCTGATGACTTGACGCGTCGGTCCATCGAGGCGGCGGTTCTGAAAGCGCAGCCACTGCCGTATCGTGGCTACGAGTCCGTGTTCCAGCGTGAAATTCGATTCAACTTCCGATATGACGGTGAATAGTCCGATGATGCGTTTGCTTGCCAGTTCTAGCCTGTTGCTGCTTATTCTTGTGACTAGCGGTGTCGTCCGCGCGCAGGGTCTTGAGATCGAGATTAAAGAAGGTAGTGCGTCTGCATTGCCTGTTGCGGTCGTGCCTATGGAGTACGCCGGATCGGGTGCCTTACCGGAAACCGATATTGCAGCCGTCATTCGCGGTGATTTGAATCGATCAGGTGCGTTCCGCGCGCTTTCTGAGCAGGATGTCATCGAGCGGCCGCAGCGTTTGGCCGACGTCAATTTTGCTACCTGGCGCTTGCTGCGACAGGACTTTCTCGTGGTTGGTCGCGTGCTGGATGCCACTGACGGCGGCTATCGGGTCGAGTTCGAACTGCTCGATGTCGCTAAACAAGAGCCCATGTTGCGGCTCGCACTTGCCGGTCGCGCAGGCAATCTTCGCGATGTAGCGCACCAGATAGCCGATCAAATCTATGAAAAAGTCTTGGGCATTCGCGGCGCGTTTTGGACGCGCATGGCCTATATCACCGCTACAGGCTTGGGCAAAGACACGCAGTACGCGCTAATGGTGGCGGACTCTGACGGCCACAACCCGCAGGTGGTAGTGCGCTCGCGCGAGCCGCTGCTGTCGCCGGCATGGAGCCCGGACGGTCGTCGCCTTGCGTACGTAAGTTTCGAGCGCGGCAATTCGTCAATCTATATCCAGGAAATTGCCACCGGCGCACGAGAGTCAATTGCTAGCTTTCGTGGAATCAACGGCGCTCCGGCGTTTTCTCCAGATGGCAGCAAGCTCGCTTTAACGCTGTCGCGGAGCGGCAACCCGGAAATCCACGTCATGGATTTGGCGAGCGGTGAAATCAGCCAAATCACCCGCCATTGGGGCATCGACACAGAGGCCGTTTGGACGCCAGACGGGCGCGACATCCTGTTTACCTCCGATCGCTCAGGAAAGCCGCAAATCTATAAAGTTTCGGCCGCTGGCGGTGAAGCAACGCGAGTGAGCTCACAGGGCGACTACAATGCCAAGGTCAGCGTGTCTTACGACGGCAAGAAGCTGGCCGTAGCGCAGGGCACCGGAAACGTTTATCGTATAGCGGTTTTTGACAGGACGTTTGGCGAGCCGGGCCAGCTGTCGGTGTTGTCACCGGGCAGTCTGGACGAATCACCAAGTTTTGCCCCTAACGGCAGTATGGTGCTCTACGCCTCCCGAGAGGGAAAGCGCGGCGTGCTTTATGCCGTTTCAGCGGACGGGCGAGTGCGACAGCGGCTGGTTCTTGCCGACGGAGACGTCAGAGAGCCGGCGTGGTCGCCGTTCCGACAGCGCTGAATGGGTCGAAAGCCTCCATCTGGAAAGCGTCCATCAAGAAACAGTTAGCTACAAGAAGTTTTCCGTAAGAAATAGCAGCATAAAAAGCGTCATAAATAGCTGCAAATAACCCACCCCGATGTCCTCCTCGTTCGATAGGTAAACGTGATGAATAATTCAACCCGCATTCTGCTCGCCGTCGCCATCTGCGCGTCCATGGCGGCTTGCACCAAGAAGGCTAAGCCAGAGATGACTGAGCCGACGCCGACCCCGCCGCCCGTCGCAACGGCGCCGGTTGACGACGGCATGTTCAAGCCGGAAGACCTTGACACCGACAGCTGCCTGCGTCAGCGCGTTGTGTACTTCGACCTTGATCAGACCAATGTCCGCTCTGAGTTTGCCGCGCAGATGTCCTGCCACGCCAAGTACCTGCGCGACCGCCCGTCGGCCCGCATCACGCTGGAAGGTCACGCCGATGAGCGCGGCAGCCGCGAGTACAACGTCGGCCTGGGCGAGCGCCGCGGCAACTCGGTCAACGGTGCGCTGACCGCCAACGGCGGCGGTGCTAACCAGCTGTCAGTTGTCAGCTATGGTGAAGAGCGTCCGACCTGTAATGATTCGATGGACAGCTGCTGGTCTAAGAACCGTCGCGTCGAGATCGTCTACACGGCTCGCTGATGCACGCATCGTCACCGTTTGTGCGTTTCTCCGCGGCGGCCCTCGTGGCCGCCGCGGTGTTTGCGCCGCACACGCCGCTGCACGCGCAGGGTCGGCTTAGTTTGGCCGAGCGCGTAGAGCGCCTTGAGCGCGAGCAAAGCAAGCCCGCTTCTGATCAGAATCTCCAACTGCTGAATCAAATCAGCGATTTGCAATCTGAGATCCAATCGTTGCGGGGCTTGATCGAACAGCAAGGCTTCGAGCTTGAGTCAATGAAGAAGCGCGGTCGCGATCAATACATTGATCTCGACTCGCGTGTTTCGCGCATTCAGGGCGGCGCTGGTGTTTTGCCCTCAGAGGCTAGCGACAGCGATTCTGCGTCGCCGGGCTTGGGGTTCGAGACGATTGACGACGTGCCGGCAGCTGCTGATCAGTCTGACGCGCTTTCGATGGAGCCGCCCGAGGTTCGCTCATCGGTGGATGGCGGGGGCGAGACCCAATCGCTAGACAGTGCCGATCCGGCCATGGTGGAACAGTCGGCCGACCCGGCGGGCGAGCGACCGCTGTATGACACGGCGTTTGATGCCTTGAAGGAAGGTCGCTATGCAGAATCTGCCAAGCGCTTCCAAACGTTTCTGGCGAGCTACCCCAACGGCAGCTACGCGCCCAATGCATGGTATTGGCTCGGCGAAAGCTATTACGTTACGCAGAACTACCAGATTGCGTTCGACGCATTTCAGCAGCTGCTGACCGCCTTCCCAGACAGCGCGAAAGCGCCAGATGCGCTGCTGAAGGTTGGCTATTGCCACTACGAGCTGCGTCAATGGGTGGAAGCCGAAGCGACGCTGAATCAAGTTGTCGAGCGCTACCCTGACAGCACGGTTTCGCGTCTCGCTCAGGGCCGTCTGCGTGCACTAAGGCTGGAAGGCCGCAACTGACTTTGATTCGGCGTGGCCTTTGATGCCCGCCGAATCGCTCTACTGGCTGTTTCTTTATGTCTGTTGTCGAAGATTCGCAGCTTTTGGCTGTGGCTAGGTCGGAGCCGTTAGGCCCGCTTGAGCGCCTGAGACTTACCGAAATCTTCTTGTCGATTCAGGGCGAGTCTCGCAGCGTCGGCTGGCCGACCGTGTTCGTGCGCTTGACCGGATGCCCGCTGCGCTGTGGCTACTGCGACACCGCTTACGCGTTTCACGGCGGCGAGTGGTGGGAGATGGATACCATTCTCGACACGGTCGCT
The DNA here is from genome assembly GCA_038257785.1 of Lysobacterales bacterium. Classification (GTDB taxonomy): domain Bacteria; phylum Pseudomonadota; class Gammaproteobacteria; order Xanthomonadales; family Xanthomonadaceae; genus JANNWF01. The sequence goes on along the minus strand of JBBSIY010000225.1, from coordinate 1,545 downwards.
AGTTTTGGCGCTCGTCATGTATGCGTCACCGGTGGTGAGCCGCTTGCGCAACGACGCTGCTTGGCTATGTTGCGTCGCCTCTGCGACGCCGGCTTCGAGGTGTCGCTGGAGACATCGGGCGCACTGGACATCGCCGAGGTCGATGCGCGCGTTCAGCGCGTGGTCGATATCAAAACTCCCGGGTCCGGTGAAGTAGGGCGCAATCGTTGGGAGAACCTCGCCCATTTGCATGCTGCCGATCAGGTCAAGTTTGTCATTTGTGATCGGGCTGATTTTGAGTGGTCGTGTGAGGTGGTGCGCAGTCGCGGCTTGACCGCCATATGTGAGGTCCTTTTTTCGCCGAGCCACGCGCAGCTGTTACCGTCTCAGCTTGCAGATTGGATTCTGGCTGAGCGGCTGCCGGTGCGATTCCAAACCCAGCTGCACAAACAGCTGTGGGGCGACACGCCTGGTCGTTGAGGAGAATTTATGATGAGTTCTGAAGCGACGACATCGGATGTGAAGACTCGTGATCTGGAGGCTCATGAGGGTGCGCCTGCCGTAGTGCTGCTATCTGGCGGCATGGATTCTGCCGTGGTGCTGGCAATGGCGCGCGCGCAGGGATTCCGCTGCTACGCGTTAAGCGTTGCCTATGGGCAGCGCCACACGTCTGAACTGGTTGCCGCCGCCGAGCTAGCCAGATCGATGGGTGCCGTTGCGCACAAGGTCGTCAACGTCGATCTGCGAAATATCGGCGGGTCGGCATTGACCGACGATATCGAGGTCCCTGATCACGGCGGTCAGGGGATCCCTGTTACCTATGTGCCGGCGCGCAACACTATTGTGTTGTCAGTCGCGCTCGGCTGGGCTGAAGTGGTTGGCGCCAGCGATCTGTTTTGCGGCGTAAACGCCGTGGATTACTCGGGATATCCGGATTGCCGCCCAGCGTTTATCGACGCTTTCGAGCGACTCGCCAATCTCGCGACTAAGGCTGGCATCGAAGGGCGCGGTTTGCGCGTGAATGCTCCGCTAATGGCCATGAGCAAAGCAGACATCGTCAACGAGGGACAGCGGCTTGGTGTCGATTTCGCTATGACCGTTTCCTGCTATCGCGCTGATGCTCACGGTCAGGCGTGTGGCCATTGCGACGCGTGCCGGTTGCGTGCCGAGGGTTTTGCCAGCGCCGGCGTGAGCGATCCAACGCGCTACGCGTGAAGAGCGACCCTCGGAAATTTTCGGGTTGTCGATACGCGGCTTGGCCGCTAAACTGTGCGGCTTGTCTATGCCGCGACCGTTCACGGTTGTCGGTCCACAGCAAGCGAGTGAGCCGCGACGCATGATGCAGTCGCTCGCTCGAACAGTCCTAAAGAAAGTGGGTCGTTAGCTCAGTCGGTAGAGCAGCGGACTTTTAATCCGTAGGTCGACGGTTCGAATCCGTCACGACCCACCACTTTGACAGGCGTGTTTCACTCCGCACTAGCTATGCTGCACGCCTATTGCCACGGCACCAGCAGCAGACCGATGCCGATTGTGTTCTGCGAGTGGTTGTAGTCGAGGAGGGTTTCG
>JBBSIY010000224.1:0-6406 GCA_038257785.1 Lysobacterales bacterium | reverse complement strand
CATCAACCGTCGTCTGTGTGAAAGATGACGACGGCAACATACTGCCGCAGGGTGAGGTGGGCGAACTGTGTGTGCAAGGCCCTCAGGTGATGAAGGGCTATTGGCAGCGTCCGGAAGAAACTGCCAAGGTCATCGTCGACGGCTGGCTGCTGACCGGCGACATGGCGAAGATGGATGAGCGCGGCTACTTCTACATCGTCGACCGCAAGAAAGACATGATTTTGGTGTCGGGCTTCAACGTGTATCCGAATGAAATTGAAGACGTGGTTGCCCTGCATCCTGGCGTACTTGAGTGTGCCGCAGTGGGCGTGCCAGATGAAAAATCCGGCGAGGCGGTGAAAGTAGTCATCGTCAAGAAAGATCAGGCGCTTACCGCAGAGGCGATCAAGGCGCACTGCAAAGAAAGCCTCACTGGCTACAAGATGCCGCGCTATATCGAGTTTCGCGCAGACTTACCGAAGTCTAACGTCGGCAAGATTCTGCGCCGCGAGTTGCGAGATAGCGCTAAGCCTGCCGCTTAAGGCGTGTGACGTGAAGCGGACTGCCGACTATGGATGCGGCGAGATGGAAAAGCGCTGCTCAATCGAGGCCTGATCCAGTCGATCAATCGCGCGCAGGCTGAAGCTGGCATCACTGCTTAGCGTCGCGAGGCTGATGGGCTCGCCGTCCCAGGTTACCCATTGTCCGTTACGGCGAATTTCAATTCGCAGCACGCCGCTCTGCTCATCGTGGGCAAGCGGCTGAAGTAGCGCTTTCGGCCCGAGACGAACGGCACCATCGGCCCCGTCAATGAAGCCCGACAGCGGCTGCAGCGCCAACATTGGCGGATCAAGGTCCGGCCGGATATCGGTAATTTCAATCGAAGCGCCCACGCTTGGATAGCCGTCTAAGCCGTTGGCGCTGACAGCGTGTACGCGCCAGTGGCTAATGCCCATCGGCAGCGGGTTGACCTGCAGCGACAATTCAGTGCTATCAACCTGAGTGCGCTGCCGTAGCTCGGCGCAATCGACATCCGCACACACCATCACGACATAGCCGGCGGCTGCGCTAACTGCGCTCCAATGCAGTTTGCCGTTGCTGTAATTCCACGATTGAGTGATTTCAGCCACAGCCGGAGCGTCGAGCAGCTTTTCTGGCGTCATCGGCGGACCTGAATCGGGCACGCGGGTGCCCATGCCTTGATTGACGGCGACTGCGGAACCGCCTGCGCTGACGTCAGACTTGCCGGCAAACATCATCACCCGTGAACCGCCGTCGGGCGTAGTGCCGGTGCGCAATTCGGTAGCCTTGCCAGCGCTAATAACGGGCGTCGTGGTGGACGGGCCGGCGATGATTTCGATGCGCGTTTTCGGCTTAGCCAGTGGTGCAAAGACCAGATCAACGTCCCCCTGTTCGACCTCGATGCTGCCGCGGTCGATGCCGCGCAGCGTGGTTTCTTTCTGCGCCAAGAACACCTGCGAGAACTCACCCAGTCGCAGGCTAGATTCGGCGTTGAAGCGCAGTTCGGCGGTCGATTTCTCGCGCGTGCGCAGACCTTGTCCGGAGCCCAGAGTGTCGCCGCTAGTTGCCGGCTGCCAGCTCGGACGGGTGAGCATCTTCTCTGTTCGATTGACGGCTTCAACCACTTGCGCCGCTTCAGCAATCACTTTGCGCGATGTGATGATGCGCAGCCGCTGGCCAATCTTAAGCAGGTCAGGGTCGCGCACCTGAGGATTGAGCTTCCAGTTGTCCTCCCAAAATGTTTCTTCGCCAAGCAGACGTTTGGTGATGCCACTGATGGTGTCGCCGGCGATTACGGTGTAGTCCTCGACCCGGTCGTCATACACGGGAGCGGCATTTGCAACGCCTGAAAAAATCAGCGCGAGGCTGATGCACCACCGACGCGCGCTCATGGCAGCACCTCCATGCGCAGGCGCGTGTAAGTCTTGTTTCCCAGCCGATCAGCCGCGCGAAACTCCAACGCGTAGAGGCCCGGTGCGATACCGACCAACTCCACCGGAAGCTCGGCACATTGGCCGTACCAGATCGAAGCCTCGACGCAGGCGCGCGCCACCCCAGACAGCGCATCGTCAGCGCGCAAGGTGAGACTGTCGCTGCGCTGCAGCGAGGCACCATCGAGCGCAATCGCTTGGCCATTGCGAATGGCAGTCAGTGAGGGGCCTTCGCTGTCGGCACGCAGCGCGATACTGCCGGTGCCGACGTTGCCGACGCGGTCGGTGAGCGTGTAGTCGAGCGACTGGGCATCGAGCTTCACTGTGATCGGGCCCTCGGAAAGCTGCGATGCGTCGTAGCGCATCTTTCCCAGCTGAAGCGCCTGTGCGCCGGCGCCGGAATCGTTAACTCTGATCGCTAGCCGGACGCGCTTGCCATCAAAAATGTCGGCAGCAACGCCGTCGCGGGCGTCGAGTCGCTGCCAGGTGTGGGCAGGGGGTGTTCTGTCAAGACGGACATTTAGCGCCGCGCGCTGGCCTTCGTTGCCCAGCGCATCTTTGACCATTAGTGAAAGCGTGTAGGTTCCGTCCGCACGCTGCTCGGCCCACTGTTTAGGATTCGTGGCTGGCTGATCATTGACCCATAGATCTGCACGGGCAACGCCACTTGGGTCGTCAGACTCGATGGCAAGCAAAGCGCGTGGGCTCACCGTCACGCCGTTGGTCGGCTCGACGACCTCGCCCGAAAAACTCAGCGCCGCGGTGGGCGGTTCAGCATCGATCAGCAGCGTGTGGGCGATTGACGTGTCTGACGCGGTCGTCGGGTCGCCGTTCGGCGCGATGCGCTGCCAACTCACCGGCTTAGCGTCCGCATCGAAACTGACAATCCACTGCGCGTGAGCTTGGGATTCCGCTGCAGGCTTAACTCCGCTCGGGCCGGGCGGCAATCCCATCAGGCCAAAACGCAAGGTGCTTTCTTGTTGTGCATCCGCGCTTCCACTTGGCAACAGTAATGTGCAGCCAGCGATTACCACAGCGAGACGGTTCATTCGGGGTCCGGTGGCAGCTTAAGGGTGGAGTCATCGCTAACGCTGCGGCGGGTGGTGTCGCTGCCGGCAGCGTTGGCAAGCGAGCCAGTGTCGTTGGTCCACTTGGGTGGCGTGGTCGCGTCCGTATCAAACCGAAGCGGCGGAGCGCGTGTGGCCTCGCCGATGCTGTCGGCGGCCGTTGTGCGTAGCGCGTTGGTTTTCGCGCTGCCGCGCGTATTGAGCGGGGCAGGGCGCGTCGCGTCGCCGACGGCGGGCGGCGGAAGCGTGGTGTCTGACGACGGAGCGTGTGTCGCGCTGCCGTCTGGGCCGTTGTTATTGAGCAGCGTCGAACCCGCCAGTTCGCGCGCCCGCGCGGCAAGTCGCTGTTCGGCATTGCCCTGATCCAAATTTTCAAACAGGGCAAGAGCCTCGGCGGCTGTTTGCACCCGACTCCTTGGGTCAAGTTCGCACAGCCGCATGATTGCCGCATACAGCGCCGGTGACGCGCGCCGAAGCGACTCAGGCAAGTCGACTTGCTTGGATGAGGCCTTGCGCAAGTCGTTGGTCTTGGCGCCCGACAGGTTCTGATGTAACCCAGTCAAACACTCAACCAGCAGAATGCCCATCGAATACAGGTCGGAGCGCTCGCTGGGCGCAGCACCGTTGACGTACTCAGGTGCGATGAAGCCCGGCGTGCCCGCAAGGCCGCCGCGGGCGACCAAGGCCGGAATCTCAAAACGCCATGTGGACACGCCAAAGTCGGTCAACTTGAGGTCACCCTCCGGCGGCACCAGCACGTTGCCTGGCTTGATATCCAGATGCAGCAGGCCGGCGCTATGGGCAGCATTCAGCGCCTTCAACATCGATCGCGCGATCAGCACCACTTCGCCCGGTTCGAGCGCCCCGTTGCGGCTGATGATGCTGCGCAGGCTGCCGCCCTCGACATACTCCATCACCACGAACGCGAACTCACCGGCGGCGACCAAATCAAACACGCCGACAATATTCGGGTGACGCAGATTGGCAACCGCTATCGCCTCGTTCTCAAGCGTTTGTGCCAGCGCTTTTTGCATGCGCGGATCGAGCGCTTCGATATGGATGGTCTTGATGGCGACATGGCGTTTGAGGCGCGGGTCCCACGCCAAAAAAACCGAACCCATCGCGCCTTGGCCCAGCGTGCTGAGCAACTTGTAGCGACCCAAAAATACTTCACGCATCGCCTCGTGATTGCGCTGGTGTTGTTTGATCTGGGTGAATGCGGCTTTCAGGCTTGCGAGGTCGCCACCGGTGTTGGCGCCGTCTGCAAACATGCCGCGCTGCCAATCGAGCAGGGCGCGCACCGGTCGCACGACGCGGTGCCACGCGAACACGCTGAGAGCCGCCACCAACAGGAGCACCACCGCCATCGCTGCCAAAGCCCCTCGACGCATGGTCGAGGCGGCTGACTCGGCTTCTGACGCCGGCTGCAGTGAGGCAATCGACCAGTCGGTGCCGGCGATTCGCGCGAACGCCGAGATTTCAATTCCGCCGTCTGCATCGGTGCGCGTGGCAAGTGCATCCAATCCGCGTTGACGAATAGCGTCTAGCAGCGTCGCGGGCAGTGGGGTTGGATCGGCAAATGCCGGGTGCGGCCGTTCGCCTTGGAGCAGCAGCAGCTGGGCGGACGGCCCGAGCTCCATCGGCTGCAGGGTATTGCTCAGCGCATTGGCATCGGCCAGCACGGCGATGCGTAAGCCGGGGCGCGGGGTTTCGCGACTTAAGCCCCAGCTCCGCTGATTTGGAGCGAGGCTTACTAAGCTCACCTGCTGCATCAGCGTCTGCAGACGCTCAGCCTCAATGTCGCCGGTGTCTGGTCGTCGTGCCATTTGCACCAGCACGTCGCGCGTGTCGTCGCGAAAAAAAGTGGCGGCGGCCAGCACGTTCGCCTGGCCTACCAAGATGCCAGCGAGCACCTCGCGCGCGCTGTCGGACGCGGGCTGGTCATAGAGCTGCGGATTCTGCCCGGCGGCTTCGGCAGCGGCCTGTAGCGCCGACAGCGCAGTGCCGACCCGATCCGCCGAAGCCCGCGCGGCAATTAGGTGCGTTCGCTGCGCTTGGTCAACCAGCGACTCACGCGCCAGATGAATCTGGTACGCCGCTAAACCGAACGGCAACGCCGCTACCGCCAGCAGCGCCACCACGAGTCCGATGATCAGACTGCTGCGACGCTGACGCTGGCCGACAGTCGCCATTGACTACAGGCGACGCTCGCTAAAGGTGTCACATTGGCCGGCATCACCGCTGTCGAACCCGCGCCGAAACCAGCGCACGCGCTGCTCTGAACTGCCGTGGCTGAAGCTGTCAGGCACAACGGTGCCGGTGGACTGCTTTTGCAGGCGATCGTCACCAATTGCCGTGGCTGTACTCATCGCTTCTTCGATATCGCCTGCCTCCAGCCAGCCATGCCGCTGCTGGCCGTGATGCGCCCAGACACCGGCGTAGCAGTCGGCCTGTAGCTCTTGTCGGACAAGCGGGCCGTCGGCACCTTTGACCGATCCCTGCTGACGCATGGCATTTACCTTTGCCGACACGCCGGTCAGGGTCTGCACGTGGTGACCCACTTCGTGTGCGATGACGTAGGCTTCGGCGAAATCGCCCCCGCCGCCAAGCTGGTTACGCATCTGCTCGAAAAAGCTGGTGTCGAGGTAAACCTTGCGGTCACCTGGGCAATAGAACGGACCCACTGCCGCCGTTGCGCCGCCGCAGGCCGACTGCACGCTGCCGCTAAAAAGCACGAGCGTTGGCTGTTGATATTGCGAGTCGCTGCTGCGAAATATGGATGACCAAACATCCTCGGTGTCACCCAAAATCGATCCGACGAACTGCGATGTTTGGTCGTTGGCGGGCGCGCCGCGCGGAGCCGGCGAGGAGGTCGGCGCGTTGCCTTGAATCTCAGCCAGCAAGCCAAGCATTTCTAGCGGATTCTTTCCCATCACGAGGCCAATCACCATCACCACGGCGATGCCGCCAAAACCCAGCTTGCCAATGCCGGCGCCCATGCGCATGCCGCCGCCGGGCTGCCCACGTCGATCCTCAACATTGCTGCTGCGGCGTCCTTTTTCCCATTTCATGTGCGATGTCTCCGGTGTTTGATGGCGTGCGGGCGTCGCTAGCGAACAATGTGCGATTAATGTCGCGGCAAGCAGACTGCCGATTGTCGCTCGAATTGTCGGCCCTCGCTGCGTTGGTTCTGCATGCGGTGACGTAAACTCTAGCCTTCCCAACCAGCGGCAGTCACGTGATGACCAATAACCCATACGAAGCGCCGCGAGCGGCTGTCGCTGATTATCAGCCTGTAGACGCAAGCGATACGGCTTTTGTGGAGGACCCGCAGGCGTTGCCAGCAGGTAGAGGCGTCGAGTGGTTCAAGCAGGGCTGGGCGCTTTTCGCGCAGGCGCCGGGGCTTTG
>JBBSIY010000223.1:0-6447 GCA_038257785.1 Lysobacterales bacterium | reverse complement strand
TTGTGCTCGTTTCGCAGGTAGCGGATGCCGCGCATTTTCGGCAGCAGGTCGATGCTCGCGTCGCTCGAGCAGTCGTCCACCACGATCACTTCGAACGCCGTTCTCTGCGCTTGGCTGGCGAGCGCGCGCAGGCAGGTAATCGTGTGATGCAGATGGTTGTACACCGGCACGATAACGCTGGCGCGCGGCGATGCCGGTAGCGTCAAGACGATATCGTCGACGTCGGGAATCTCTTCATTTATAGCCGGCAGCGCCGGGATAGCGTAGACGGCGCTGAGCTTGGCCGGGCTAGCTTCCTGCCGCAGCCGTCGCCACGTGCCGGACAACCCGCGTACGCGCATGCTGGAGATCACCCGCTTGCGAATTGCTCCGAGCCGCGACAGCCGAAATCGAGCGCGTGTCAGCGTTCCGCCAACAAGCGAGGCGATAAGCCGACGGGCGTAGCGCAGTGGCCGCGTCATGCGCCATGACGCGCTGGCGAGAATGTGGTCGCGTTCGCTGATGAAGTGATCGCGCTGGTCGGTCAGCGATTCGACCTGCTGGGTGAGCTGCTGCCGCGCGGCAGTGTGCGTCTCGACCTGTTCGCTCAGATCGTTGGCGCGCTGCGCCGTTGCGCGAAGTTCGGCGTCTGTGGTGTCGAGCAGATCTTGGGTTTCGACCAACACGCTGCGCGTGGCTGCCACCTCGCCCTGCAGCGATTGCGCCCATGCCAAGCGCTCGGCGGCTATGCGGCGTTCGCTGTCCGCCCACTCGGCGCGGCGCTCTAGCTCCTTTTGCTGACTGGCCTGTTTATCTTCCAGCGATCGTCGACGCTTGGTTTCGCTTATCAACGCCAGCTCGGTTATTTGCAGCTGATGGCGCACCAGCGGCTTGCATAGCGAAACCGGCTGAGGCGAAACGGCAGTTAGCGCCAGCGTTTCCGCGTAGCGTTGCGCCATCGTGGTCAGCGAATCGTTGGCAATGCGCTGCCGCAGCGCCGACAGCGGGCCGCAATCATCGCTCAGCTGATGCAGCAGATTGGCGATCGATTGCGCATCGGCCGCCACCAACAGGCCATCGCGGCCGTTCCGAATGCGCTCAACGAAGCTGCCGCGTTCGGTAGCAATCACGGGTACACCCAGCGCGTGCAGTTCAGACAGCGTGTAGCTAAACGTTTCGGCGACCGAGGTGGGCAGCAGCGCGGCATCGGGCATCAGTCGCGCAAGCAGCTGTGGCAGCTGCTTGCGCTCGTAGTTGAGCTGGACGTGAATCTGCGGATGGCCGAAGAAACGCATACCGGCGGCACCGCAGCCAAGCAGGACGAGTTCGACATCGGCAGGCAGCAGCGGCACCAGCTGGCCCAGCAAATCTTCGCCCTTGCCGCCCTTAATGCGTCCGACCACGACAATCCGCAGCGCCGCGCGATGCGGGTCGGGTCCGATGTCAGGCAGCGGTTGGTCGAATGGCGCCAGTCCGTGGCCGATCTGCTGCCAGCGACGCTGCGCCAATTCGGGCGCAATGCGCACCAGGTTGCTGCGCACGCAGGCGCTCGGCGCAATCAGCAGGGCGTCGCTATCCGCCAGCAACGTTAGGTAGGCATGCCGAAGCTGCTGCCAGTGCTCGGCTCGTGTTTCAGAAAACTCGAAACGACCTTTGACGACGTAGAGCGCCTGTGGAATGGCGGCAGCTGAAAGCTCGACGCCAGCATCGCCAAAATCAGCGTGCAGCACGGGCCAAACCGGGTAGTAGTCGTGGCAGACAACGGACGTTGGCAGGCCGGTTCTCAAGGCGTCCAGGCTGTGGCCAATTAATGACGAAATCAGCACGCCAGCGACGCCGAAATCAGCGCAGACGCTGCGCAAGATATCGCGATATTCGGCCGACTCAAGCCGCGTGCCAGAGGCCGGTGCGCTCATTGACCAGCGCTGCAGCGTCGGGCCTTTCGCGCTGAGACGCAGCTCAATGTACTCGCCATGCACGCGGCGCAGCGGATTGCTCTGCGCAATCAACACTAGGTGTCGATGCGCTGTGTCGCCCGCTATCAGGTCATCAACAAACTGTGCTGCACCGCCGCCCCATCCATGCAAAACGTGCAGCAAAACGGGCAGGTTATCGAGGCCAACTAAGGCCGGCGGGGTAAGTTCAGCAACCGCGGCGATCCGCTCGTTGAGGGTGGCAGCCGGTGATTCGGTGCGGCGGCCGTGATTGATCGCTGGCGCTGCAGCGCTCGCCACAAACACGGTGTCGCAGACGCGAATGCAGGTGATCGACGGATGCGTTGCGGCAAGTTCGAGGCTTTGCTCGACGAGCACCTGCAGGGTGTCTGCGGACCACAAACTCAGCAGCGGCGAGCACGCGTCTGTCTGCGCGTACGAACGATCCGACAGTAGCCATGTCCAGATGTCGACAGTTTCAGCCGCAAGCGCGCAATCTGGCGATTGTGGGTCGAGCTCCGGCGTGAGTGCACACAGCGGCGTCCAAATTTGCGCATCAGCATGGGTGTCGCGCGCTAGCAGCAGGCGTTGAAGAAAGTGAATGGGCGGACGCGCATCGACGCGCACCAAGAGCACATCGGCACCCGGATGCTGGCGCGCTGCCGCAGCCAATGCCTCAGCCGGCTTGGTCGCAGCACTTTCAATGAGCTCCAAGTCGCTCGGCAGCCGCGATCTCAGGGCGCGGCTGGCTTCAGGATTGCGCGGAAACAGGCAGGCGATGATGGGCTTCGTCGCGGTCGTCGATTGAGTATTGCTCACGAGGTTGGCGCGATTCCTTACAGGCAGCGAGAGGGTTTCTCTCGACCGCAGAAACGGGTTCGGTCTGCACGCAGGCCCGACCGGCTAAACTTAGCGGCGGATTATCGCCGTTTGCCTCGGGCGCTGACCACCTGCCCGACCGATCTCACTGCCCACCGACCTTTTGGCCAAGCGCACCCCTCCTGCAATCCCCGATCTCGATCGACCCTGGCGAAAATGGCTGGTGTGGACGCTTATGTTCGTTTTCGCCGCGACGGCGGGTTTTGTCGTGCCGACGTGGTGGGTGGTCGACCGCTTTCTGCAGCACGAGTTTGGTCGCCTTGCTTGGCAGATTCCCACGCGCGTCTTTGCGCGGCCGCTCGCGCTACGGGTGGGCGAGCCGATCAGCAGTGACAGTTTGATCGCCGAACTTCAGGCCGCCGGCTATCGTGATGACGGCGCGGGTCAGTCTGCCGGAACGTGGCAGCGGGACGGCGCGACGTTTCGGATATCCAGCCGAGGCTTTCGCGATGTCGATGGCCGCGTAGCGGCGCAGCGCGTCGAGGTGGCGCTGGCGGGACGCAATGTTGCGCGCCTGCGTGACGCGGGCGGCAAGCCCCTGACGCAGGCCCTGCTCGATCCGGCGCGCATCGCGACTTTCTACGGCAGTACGCAAGAAGAGCGCCAGCTGGTGCGCATGGAAGACGTGCCGCCGCTGCTGATCACCACATTGCAAGCGGTGGAGGATCGCAATTTCTTAAAACACTTCGGCATTGACTGGAAGGGCATCGCGCGCGCAGCGTGGGTTAACTTGCGCGAAGGCGAGGTGGCGCAGGGCGGCAGCACGCTGACTCAACAGCTTGTTCGCAGCCTGTATTTGAGCCGCGCACAAACCGCCAGCCGCAAGCTGCGCGAAGCGCTGTATGCGGTCGTCATCGAGTGGCGCTTTGATAAGCGGCGCATTCTTGAGGCGTACATGAACCAGATTTATTTGGGCCAGCAGGGCGGTCAGGCGGTTCACGGCTTTGCGGCGGCGTCGCGGTTTTGGTTTGGGCGCGACCTGCAGCAGCTTGGTACCGAAGAGATAGCGCTGCTGGTTGGCATGATTCAGGGCCCGTCGTATCACGACCCGCGCCGCTTTCCTGAGCGTGCAAAGCAGCGGCGCGGACTGGTCCTGAACGCGATGCTCGAGACTGGATTGATTGATGCGGCCGAGGCGGCGCGCGCGAAAGCCCAGCCGCTCGGCGTTACTTCAGCGGGCACGCTCGCCGCTAATCGCTATCCGGCTTTTGTTGATCTGGTGCGCGCGCAGCTGGTTACCGACTACCCGCCTGAAAAGCTCAGCGGCGCGGGCCTCGTCGTGTTGACGACGCTGGCACCGTCGGCTCAGGCGGTTGCCGAACGCGCCGTGGCTGAGCAGCTTGCTGCCATTAAAGCGAAACCGGATGCACCGCTTGAGGCTGCGCTGGTAGTGAGCGACACGCAGTCGGGCGAGGTCGTTGCACTGGTCGGCGGCAAAGACGCGCGCCAGCCGGGATTCAACCGCGCCATCGAAGCTCAGCGTCCAGTTGGATCGCTGATCAAGCCGTTCGTGTATCTGCTGGCGCTTGCGCAACCCGGTCGCTGGTCGTTGGCCTCGCCGGTCGAGGATGCGCCTATCACGGTGCGCATCAGCGGCAGCAAGAGCTGGTCGCCGGAGAACTCCGACAAGGCGAGTCACGGCTGGGTTGCGCTCATCGATGCGCTGTCGCGGTCTTACAATCAAGCGACCGTGCGTTTGGGCATGGAGGTCGGTGTTGATCGACTAAGTCGCTTGATGAACGTGCTGGCCGGTATCGAACCGCCGGCGCTTCCATCGTTGCTGCTGGGTGCAGTTGATTTGAGCCCGCTGCAGATGACCAGTCTGTATCAATTTCTTGCCTCCGGTGGCCAATTGCAGCGCTTGCGCAGCGTCCGTGGCGTGCTCGATGCCGACGGCAAAAGCGTTAGCCGCTATGACACCGCCGCGCCGCGCGCGGAAGCAGGCGATGCGATCGCCACTCGGCTGATAACCTTGGCGCTGCAGGAGGCGGCCGTGCGCGGTACCGCCGCCCAGCTTGGCCGTGATGGGCTCGCTCGACTGGCACCGGCGGGCAAAACCGGAACCAGCAACGACGGGCGCGACAGCTGGTTTGCCGGCTATACGGGGCGTCATCTTGCCGTGGTGTGGGTCGGCAATGACGCCAACAAGCCGACGGGTCTCTATGGTTCGACGGGCGCAATGCGCGTCTGGTCAGCGTTGTTCAAGCAGCTGCCAACCTCCGCGCTACAGGTTGATCCGGGCGGTTTGGAGTGGGCCACGGTAGAAACGTCGGGGCAGATTCGCACCGACCCAGCGTGCGAGGGCGCGCGTGAGCTGGCGTTTGTGGCCGGGTTCGCCCCCGAAGAGTATCGCGGCTGTACGCTTGACCGCTTTGTCGATTGGCTACAACAAGGACGTGACGAATGAACCGCATATGGATGGCGCTTGCCGCGCTGATTTTAGTAAGCGCATGCGCCGGCACGCCGGAAGTTGCGCAACCGGTCGCGCCGAAAGTTGAGAAGACGGCGGTCGAGCTGCTGTTCGAGATTCGTACAGTCGCGCTGCAGAATAGCGACGCACTCGACGTGCAGCCGCTCGACGAACCAGAAGTGGCGGACCTGCGCCAGCGTGGAGCAGACCTCGAGTCCGCCGGCGATTTCGCGGCGGCCGAGCAGGCGTATGCGCAGGCGCTAAAAATTGTTCCGGACGCGCCGGGTTTGCTGCAGGCGCAAGCGGAAATGCTGCTGGTGACTGACCAGCTGGACGCCGCTGAAACGGTTGCAGCGCGTGCCTATCAGCTAGGCCCAAAGCTGGGCCCGCTGTGCCGGCGCAGTTGGGCGACTATCCGCTGGGCGCGCGAGCTACGTGGCAATCCCGCAGCTGCGCAAACGGCTTCCGAACAGGGCGAGCGCTGCGCTACTCCGCCGCCTGTGCGGATGTAGAGCGCCGTCACGATGTCGTTGGCTAAAGAAAGCGCCGCCGCGCTGGAGGAGGGCGGTGCGCTCGCGCAGTCGATCAGCGGCTTCGCTCCGCGTGCGGCGCAGTCGCGCATGGCGGCGGCAGTGGCGGATGCTATGGAGGCGGGTGAGCCGCTGATTGCGGAGGCCGGCACCGGCACGGGCAAGACGTATGCGTATCTCGTGCCCGCATTGCTGTCGGGCAAGCGAGTGATTCTTTCGACCGGCACTCGGGCGCTGCAGGATCAGCTCTACCATCGCGACCTGCCGCGCGTGCGCAACGCGCTGGGGGCGCGACTGAGTACCGCGCTGCTGAAGGGCCGCGCCAACTATCTGTGTCGCTACAGGCTCGAGCAGACCATCAGCGAAGGGCGCTTTGGCGCGCGCTATCACCAAGCCGAGCTTGCGCAGATTCGCGCTTGGGCAGGGCGCTCAGAGCGTGGCGATATCGCCGAGCTCGAGGTGGTCGCCGAGGACTCGATGCTGTGGCCAGCGGTGACATCGACGGCGGAAAACTGCCTCGGCAGTGACTGCCCGATGTACTCAGAATGCTTCGTCGTGCGCGCGCGTCAAGCGGCACAAGAGGCCGATTTGGTGGTCGTCAATCATCACCTGCTGTTCGCCGATATGGCGCTGCGCCAGGAGGGCTTCGGCGAGATTCTGCCGGGCGCGCACGCCTTCGTGTTGGACGAAGCGCATCAGCTGCCTGAACTCGCGT
>JBBSIY010000222.1:0-6470 GCA_038257785.1 Lysobacterales bacterium | reverse complement strand
TAGCGAATCCAAGAAAACCCAATCAAATAAAAATCAATTGTTCGAAACCCGTTCGTGCTGAGCCTGTCGAGGCACCCCTCGAACGGTTCATGGATAACGGCTAATTCCGCTGACTTCAAACCCGTTCTGTCTGGATCAATCGCCGGGTTCCGGAGCGGGGTAGTAGCGCGCCAGCATCTGGGCAACGCAGGCGGGTTTAGCGCCGCCTTCCACTTCGACCGTGACGGTCCACTTGGCATGTACGCCGCCTTCGACTGACTCAAGCGTGCTGAGCGCTAAGCGCCCGCGTACGCGCTGGCCCGCAATCACCGGCGCTGGAAAGCGCACGCGATCAAGACCGTAATTGATCATGATCGCCACGCCATCAATGCGCAGCGCCGATTCAAACATTGCCGGCAGCAGCGAGAGAATCATAAAGCCGTGGGCGATCGGTGCCTTGTAGGGTGATTCGCGCTGGCATCGCTCGACATCCAGATGTATCCACTGGCGGTCGTCGGTGACTTCGGCGAACTGCTGAATGCGCGGCTGATCAATACGCATCCAGTCGCTGCAGGCAACGTCCAGACCGACGTGCTTGCTCAGCGCCTCTAGGTTGGCAATAACGGTGAGTGTGGTCATTGAGGGTGTCTGCGATTGTGCTGCGAGAGAGTGAGCATCAGAACCAAGCATCCTGCATGTCGAGCGTGGTGCGATCCAAGCTGGCCAGCAGCGTCAGCTGAGCGTCGACCTTAGGCAGCTCCCAGCGGAAAAAATAGCCCGCAGCGCTGCGCTTGCCATCGTAGAAATCGCCTTGCTTGTCACATGCTGCAATGGCCTGTTCTAGCCAAATCCACGCGATGGTGATGTGACCAAAGGCTTCGAGATAGACGCTCGCGTTGGCTAAGGTGAGCTGCGGATCGCCAGTGGTCCACAGCGTTTGCGTGACCTCGATCAGGCGCTGCAGACGGGCGTCCAGATCTGTCGCTGACTCGCTCAACGAAGCGCGCGCCTTTGCAGCAGCGATGCTGCTTTTCAAACGTCCGACGAACAGCTTGAACGCCGCGCCGTTGTGCATCACCACCTTGCGTCCAAGCAGATCGAGCGCTTGGATGCAGTGGGTACCTTAGTGGATCGGATTCAGGCGGTTGTCGCGGTAAAACTGTTCGACCTTGTACTCGCGGGTGTAGCCATAGCCGCCGTGTACTTGGATGGCAAGATCGTTGGCGGCCTGGCACCACTGCGATGGCCAGCTTTTGGCAATCGGCGTGAGGATGTCGAGCAGAAGATTGAGTTGGGCGCGTTGGTCTGCATCGTTGCTGACATGCGCCTCATCGACCAGACGCGCGCAGTACAAATCGAACGCGAGACCGCCTTCGACATATGCCTTCTGTGCGAGCAGCATGCGCTTCACATCAGCGTGCTCAATGATGCGCACTTGCGGACTTGTCGGATCTTTTCCCGCTGCACCAATCGGTCGTCCCTGCGGTCGACCGCGCGCGTACTCGAGCGCGTGCAGGTAGCCGGTGTAGCCAAGCGCGACGGCGCCGAGCCCGACGCCGATGCGCGCCTCGTTCATCATGTGGAACATGTAGGCGAGGCCCTGATGCGCCTCGCCCACCAGATAGCCGATCGCTCCGCCTTTTCCCTCGGGCTTAAAGCGCGCGCCTTCGCCAAAGTTGAGCAAGGTGTTGACGGTGCCGCGATAGCCCATCTTGTGATTGATGCCGGCCAGCTGCACGTCGTTGCGCTCGCCTAGCGAGCCGTCTTCATTGACCAGAAACTTCGGCACCAGAATCAGCGAGATGCCTTTGACGCCGGCAATCAGCCTGCCATCCGCGCCGGGAATTTTCGCCAGCACCAAATGCACGATGTTTTCCGACAGTTCGTGATCGCCGCCGGAGATCCACATCTTGTTGCCGGTGACGCGAAAGCGCGGGCCGAAGGCGGAGTCACCATCGGGCTCAGCGCGCGTGGTGATGTCGGACAGCGATGAACCTGCCTGTGGTTCCGACAAGCACATCGTGCCGAAGAAGCGTCCGGCGATTTCAGGCTCGACGAAGGCTTTGATCTGCGCAGCGTTGCCGTGTGCAAGCAGCAGATTGGCGTTGCCCAAGGTCAGCACGGGATACGCGCTGGTGCCAACGTTGGCCGCGTATAGATAGGCCATCGCCGCAATCTCGATGACCTTCGGTAGCTGCATGCCGCCGACCGCATAGTCCATCGATGCACTGATCAACCCGGTCTCGGCAAATGCCGCTAGCGCCTGCTTGATTTCGTCGATGATCTGCACCGATTCGCCATTGAAGATAGGCTCGTTGCGGTCAGACGTTTGGTAGTGCGGAGCAAAGCGTTCGTGTGCCAAGCGCGCGCTGGTGTCGAGCACGGCATCGAAGGTTTCGCGGCTGTGATCGGCGAAGCGCTCAGCGCTGCACAAGGCCGGCGCGTCCAGCCATTCGTACAGCAGAAACTCCAGATCGCGACGGGAGAGCAGCATCGACTCCATAAGCGTCTAGAGCACCTCGAACAGGCCGGCGGCACCCTGCCCGCCGCCGACGCACATGGTCACTACGACATGCTTGGCACCGCGGCGTTTGCCTTCGATCGGCGCATGGCCGACTAAGCGCGCGCCGCTGACACCATACGGATGGCCAACCGCAATCGCGCCGCCGTTGACGTTGATTTTGTCGTGCGGAATGCCGAGCGTGTCCATGCAGTAGAGCACCTGCACAGCGAAGGCTTCATTCAACTCCCACAGATCAATGTCGGCAACGCTGAGGCCGGCGCGCTTGAGCAGCTTGGGCACGGCGAACACCGGGCCGATGCCCATTTCATCGGGCTCGCAGCCGGCCACCGCAAAGCCGCGAAAGAGCCCCAGCGGCTTGATGCCGCGTTTGGCTGCCAGATCGGCATCCATGACCACCGCAGCCGACGCGCCGTCAGAGAACTGACTGGCGTTGCCGGCGGTAATCACGCCGCCCGGAAACACCGTGCGGATCTGCGAGACACCTTCATAGGTAGTGTCGGCTCGGATGCCTTCGTCGGCTGCAATCGTCACCTCTTTGGTGCCAAGTCGCTGGGTCTTCGGATCGGCATACCCCGCCAGCACCGTCATCGGCACAATCTCTTGATCGAACCGGCCCGCCGCAGCAGCAGCGGCAGCGCGGATCTGACTCTCCGCGCCGTAGCGATCCTGCCGCTCGCGATCGATCTTGTAGCGCTTGGCGACCGTCTCGGCGGTTTGCAGCATCGGCCAATACACTTCCGGCTTGTGCTCATCCAGCCAGCCGTTTTGGATCATGTGCAGGTTGGCGTGCTTCTGCACGCAGGACACGCTCTCGACGCCGCCAGCAACGAACACCTCGCCTTCGCCGGCGATCACGCGCTGCGCGGCCATCGCGATGGTTTGCAGGCCCGAGGAGCAGAACCGATTGACGGTGGCACCGGCAACGGTCACGGGCAGTCCAGCGCGCAACGCGATCTGTCGCGCGATGTTGCTGCCGGTGGCACCTTCCGGCCACGCACAGCCCATCAGCACGTCTTCGATTTCAGACGGATCGACACCGGCGCGGCTGACCGCATGCTGCACAACGTGGCCGCCCAGATCAGCACCATGCGTCATGTTGAAGGCACCCTTCCAACTTTTGGCGAGACCGGTGCGGGCGGTAGAGACAATGGCGGCTTGTTTCACAGATAACCTCGATACGAATGAGTGTGCGTGGCGACATTCACGGTGGGCGATTGCGTGCGTCGTGCTTAGTGATCGGGCCAGCTGAAGTTTGTATTGCGAATTTTGGAACGGATTTCGATTCGAAGATCAGCGGATAAGTCCAATCCCGTACGGGCTGAGTCTGTCGTAGCACTCTTCGACAGGCGCAGGGTGAGCGGCTTATTCCTCAAAGTTCAAACATCGTCTGGCCAAGTCAAACACCATTGAACGTCTTGCCAGACTCGACCAGTTCGACCAGCAGCGGTGCCGGCTGCCAATCCGTTCCCTGATAGCCGCGTGAGAAGCTGTTCATGGTGGCGAGCACGTTGTAGAGCCCGACGCTGTCGGCATAGAGCATCGGCCCGCCGCGCGACAGCGGAAATCCGTAGCCGCTCAGATAGACGATGTCGATGTCAGAGGCCTTGGCGGCAATGCCCTCTTCGAGGATGCGTGCGCCTTCATTGACCAGCGCGTAGACCAGACGCTGGACGATTTCCTCATCGCTAATTTTGCGCGGCGTCAGACCAAGATCACGCGTGTTCTTTTCGAGGATGGCGGCGACTTCGTCTGACGGGTACGCCGTGCGGTCGCCTTGTTTGTAGTCGTACCAGCCTTTGCCAGCCTTCTGTCCGAAGCGGCCGACTTCGCAAATCAAATCAGCCGATTTCGAATAGACCATGCCTGGCTTTTCAACATAGCGACGCTTGCGTATCGCCCAGCCGATATCGTTGCCGGCGAGGTCGCCGACGCGGAACGGGCCCATCGCGAAGCCGAACTTCTCCATCGCCTTGTCGACCTGCTGCGGCGTCGCGCCTTGGTCTAGGAGAAAGCCTGCTTGGCGGCTGTATTGCTCCAGCATGCGGTTGCCGATGAAACCATCGCATACGCCCGACACAACGGCCGTCTTGCGGATGGCTTTGGCAATTGCCATCACCGTCGCCAGCACGTCCTTCGCAGTCTTTTCGCCACGCACAACTTCGAGCAGCTTCATCACGTTAGCCGGGCTGAAGAAGTGCATGCCGACGACGTCTTCGGGCCGCTTGGTGAACGCAGCGATTTTGTCGACGTCGAGCGTTGATGTGTTGCTGGCGAGGATCGCGCCGGGCTTGGCGATGGCATCCATCTGCTTGAATACCGATTCCTTGACGCTCAGCTCTTCAAACACCGCTTCGATGATTAAGTCAGCGTCCTTCAAGTCATCGAACGACAGCGATGGTGTCAGCAGCCCCATGCGCTTATCGACCTGTTCCTGTGTCAGCTTGCCTTTCTTGGCCGTTCGCTCGTAGTTGCCACGAATGGTTGCCAGGCCGCGATCAAGCGCCTCCTGCTTGGTTTCAACAATCGTCACCGGCATGCCGGCATTGAGGAAGTTCATCGCGATGCCGCCGCCCATGGTGCCGGCGCCGATGATGCCGACGCGCGTGATCTCGCGCGGCTTCACGTCGCTGCCAATATCAGCGATCTTGCTCGCCGCGCGCTCGCCAAAAAATGCATGACGCAGCGCTTTCGATTCGGTCGACGTGACCAAACTCATGAAGCCAGCACGCTCCACGATCAGGCCTTCCTCAAACGATTTCTTGAAGGAAGCTTCAATAGCCTCGAGACACTTCATCGGCGCAGGAAACGGCCCCGCCATCGTCGCCACACCGTTGCGCGCGTAGTCGAGGAATCCTTCAGCGTTAGGATGCTCGACCTTTAAGTGACGCAGCAGCGGCAGTTCGCCTTTGCTAACGGCATCCTTTGCGAGAGCAATCGCGGCGTCCAGCAGATCGGCTACGACCACCTTGTCGAGCAAGCGGGTATTGGCAAGATGCTCAGCGGGCACCGGCTCGCCCGAGACGATCATATTGGCGGCGATTTCTAGACCCACTGCACGCGGCAGGCGCTGCGTGCCGCCGCCACCCGGCAAGACGCCAATCTTTACCTCTGGCAGCCCCAGCAAGGCACCTTTCAACGCGATGCGAAAGTGGCCAGCCATCGCTACCTCAAGACCGCCGCCCAGCGCCATGCCGTTGATCGCCATCACGATGGGCTTTGAACTGGCTTCGATGACCTTGATGACGTCGTGCAGCTGCGGTGCCTGCTCGGCGCGCGGCGTGTTGAACTCGGTAATGTCAGCCCCGCCGGAAAACATTTTGCCGCTGCCGGTGACGACGATTGCGCTGGTCGCGCTGTCAGCGTTCGCCGCATGAATGGCCTCCACCAATCCAGCCCGAACGCTATGCGAGAACCCATTCACGGGCGGCTGACTGATGGTGATGACGGCGATGCCGTCTTGGCTGCTTGTTTGCACTGACATGTCACGTGATTCCATAGCTAGAGGGGTTAATGCTCGCCGCACGGGGCGAGTCAGTCATGGGCGATCAATGCATCAGCTCGCGCTCGATTTGCTGGCGAACTGCCACGCAAGCTCGGCCAGCGGCACGGCCTGCTTGCCGAATTCATCGGCGCGTGAACTGCTGGCCGTTCCTGACGCCGCGCGCTTGGCGATGCCCTGACAAATAGCCGCGATGCGGAACAGGTTGTAGGCGAGATAGAAGTTCCAGTCGCCGCTGACAGCTTGTCCGCTGCGGCGCTCGTATGCTTCGACATAGGCGCGCTCGGTCGGTATGCCCGTGTTCTCAAAGTCCACGCCAATCAAGCCGCGCATGATCCCTGGCGGCACGTGCCACGCCATCGCGTGATAGGCGAAGTCAGCGAGCGGGTGGCCTAGTGTGGAAAGCTCCCAGTCGATCACCGCCAAAATACGCGGCTCGGTGGGATGAAAAATCACGTTGTCGATGCG
>JBBSIY010000221.1:0-6490 GCA_038257785.1 Lysobacterales bacterium | reverse complement strand
GATCTCGGTGCGGGTGTTGCTCTGCTGATCGCACAGCAGCAGGAGCCGACGGCGGATGGCTTGCGCCTCGTTTGGCTGGGTGACGGCGGCGACGTGGTGTCCGAACAGAGTATTAGCGTGCCGACCACCTACGACAGCAATATTCATTCTGAAGATAGGCAGAGCCAACCCTTAGGCGAGGTGGCGCTGATCGTGCGCAGCGCACAGTCGCGTTTGCGCGGTGGCGGTAGCCCTCAGCTTTTGATCTATCTCATCAAAGCGGCTCGACCTCTGACTGATCGACGCATTCGCGCGGTCGAGCTGCGCGCGCCTGGATCAACTCCGCTGGTGCTGGGCATGTCGACATATGCGTCGGGCGGGTAAAAGCGGGTCGTCAGACGGCCATTGCGGCAACTGCGCGGCAGGCCGCTTAGCGGCTACACTCAGGATTAACGTAAGGTGTGGCACGTTTCAGAATTGGACTGGGAGGATGCAATGAAAAAATACATCGTTATTCCTGCGGCACTTATGCTGGCGCTGAGCCTTAGCGCCACCGCAACCGACAAACAAGAAGCGCAATCAGCCGCGCAGCCCGCTGTCTCCGGATCTGACGTCGGCATGCGTGCGTATGTTGATCCAGAGACGGGTCTTTTGACGTCAACGCCGGTCACTGCAGAACAGAAACAAGCGGCCGCACGCGCGGTCAGCGAAGAAAAGCTAGCGCCGATGGTTGAGCGTCGTCTCGAGGACGGCACCTTGCTAATTGATTTGAACGGCAACTTTGAAATGGCGCAGCAGCAGGTTGTCGGTGCCGATGGCAAGCGCTACCGCCTCTGCACTGAGGCCGCGCATGCTGCGCAGGCATCGCACAACCACGAGACAGCGGCCGTATTGCCGTCCGATGAATACTGAGGGCTCACCGATGAATGCACTGCACAAATCTTGTCTTGCGCTAGCGCTTAGCGCTGCAGCCGTCAGCGCCCACGGTGCGGCGGTGATTACCGTCGTTAACACCGACGGGATGGGTGAGGGCTTTAACGATCTGACGCCGGTCACGCCGCTGGTCTCCAACCCTGGCGCGACGCTCGGTGCACAAAGGCTGTTCGTATTTCAGACCGCCGCCAACCAATGGGGCGCGTTGCTCGATAGCGCAGTGGAGATCCGCGTGCGTGCGGCGTTCAATCCCTTGACCTGCAGTGGCACCTCGGCCGTGCTTGGCTCGGCAGGTGCGGTGTCGGTTGCAGCCGATTTCGCCAACGCGCCGATTCCAAACACGCTGTACTCCATTGCACTAGCCAATTCGATTGCGGGCACGGATCTCAACGGCACCGCGGCCGGTCAGGAAGAGATTAACTCGCAGTTCAACGTTGATCTCGATAACGGCACGTGCTTGACCAACACAGTTGGCTGGTACTACGGCACTGATCCTGCGTTGGACCCGCCGCCGGCCGACCGTACCGCACTCTTGCCGGTGGTATTCCACGAGCTGGCGCATGGGCTTGGTTTTCAAACCTTCACCAGCGGCAGCACGGGTGCGTTCAACGGCGGCACTCCCGACGTCTGGACCAAGTTCTTGGCTGATGCGGTCACCGGAACCACGTGGCGCAACATGACCTCGAATGCACAGCGAGCCGCGTCCGCGATCAGCGATCCGAATTTGGTCTGGACAGGTCCCAACGTTACGGCTGATAAGTCGCTGTTCCTCGGCCCGGCACCCACCTTCATCATCAACTCGCCACCCGCAATCGCAGGTTCGTCTGCCGCACAGCCGGCATCGTTCGGCCCGGCGGTTAATCCACCAGGGGTGACCGGCGAAGTTGCGGCAGCGCTGCCGTTGGATGGCTGTGTGGCTATCACTAACCCGACGGAAATCAGCGGGAAAATCGCCCTGATTGATCGCGGCAACTGCAACTTCACGGTGAAGGTGATCAACGCGCAAGCGGCCGGCGCAACCGCTGTCGTCATTGCCAACAATGCGGCGACCGGGCTGCCCGGCATGGGCGGCGCTGATGCGGCCGTCACCATCCCGTCCTACGGTGTTTTGCAGGCGGTGGGCACTTCGATCCGTACAGAGTTGGCCAACGGTCCAGTAAACGTCACGCTCGGATTCAGCAGTCAGCTTGCCGGTACCACCGCTGGGTTCGTCAGGATGAATGCTCCTAACCCGCTGCAGCCAGGTTCGTCTGTCTCGCACTTCACGACAGATACTTCACCCAACCTGCTGATGGAGCCATCGCTGACCGGCACGATTTTCGACGAGGTTGATTTGACGATTGCGCTGTTCCGCGACATCGGTTGGGCCGATTCCGCCGCACCGGGTAACTACATTTTTGCCGGCGGTTTCGAGCGGCCGTAGTCGCTGCTGGTTTCGCGGCGTGTCTGCTGCATAGTCGAATTGAAAAAGCCCGGCACTGCCGGGCTTTTTCTTTGTTCAGTTCTACTTAGATGTCTATCCGAAGGAAGCGCGGAAACCGCTGCGCCCATGCCGGGCGCGGACCCGCAAATCGCCGCCGCCGGCGCTGTCATCGATTGCGTCAGATCGCTGCCTCCGTTAGCGTGACTAGATGACATCAACCCGCATTCTGATCAACGGTGCCAGCGGCCGCATGGGCCAAGCGTTGTTGCGCCTCGGTGCCGCTGAGCCGGCCTTGAGCATCGCAGCAGCTGTTAGCCGGCAGCCAGCGGGGTTGTCCGATGGGCCTGCGCTCGTCGGGCCGGCGTGGATAAGTATCGATCAGCTCACCAGCGCGCCTGAATTCGACGTGCTCATTGATTTCAGCCTGCCGGCGGCGTTTGAGCCTGTGCTCGCGCTTTGCACATCTCGCGGCGCTGGACTGGTCAGTGGAACCACTGGGCTGAGCGCCGAGCAAATGAGCATGCTCAGCGACGCCGCTTCGAGCATCCCAGTGCTGTGGTCCGCCAATTTCAGCCTTGGCATCGCGGTGCTCAAGTCCCTAGTGCAGCGCGCCGCCGCTTCACTGCCGCAGTGGGATATCGACATCATCGAGCAGCACCATACACGCAAGCTCGACGCGCCATCGGGCACAGCGCTGGCGCTGGGTGATGCTGCAGCAGGCGGTAGCGCACGGTCGGCGCATTTTCACAGCATTCGAGCAGGTGACATCGTCGGCGAACACAGCGTTCAATTTTCCGGAGCGGGCGAGCGATTGGAGCTGATTCATCGTGCGACAGACCGTGATGTTTTTGCGCACGGCGCGCTATTTGCGGCGCGCTGGCTGGCGCAGCGGTCTCCGGGACGATATCAGTTGGAAGACGCCCTGACGCCTTTCTAGGTCACGGTTTGAAGGCTCATTGCGCGGCCTCCGACGTGGGCAAGCCTGTTGGAACAAGGTGACAGCGGGGAGGCGCATCCGTATCATCGCGGCTCGCCTGACCCCGATCATTGACGGACCCGCCCAACGGAGCCCGGAAATAGCCGCGCCTGCGCTTCGACGCGGACGTGGGGTCACCCACCTTCCAGGCGAGCACTGTGACCCAACCTGCGTATCTCACCTTGGCCGACGGCAGCGTATTTGCCGGGCAGTCCTTCGGCGCGCCCGGCTTGAGCGTCGGCGAAGTCGTTTTCAATACCGCAATGACGGGCTATCAAGAGATCCTCAGCGATCCTTCTTACGCGCGCCAGCTCGTTGCACTCACCTACCCGCATATTGGCAACACGGGCTGCGTTGACGACGACGATGAGTCTGCGCAGGTGTTTGCGGCGGGATTAATCGTTCGCGAACCACCGCTTCCGGCCAGCAACTGGCGTAGTCAACACGAGCTGCCAGAATGGTTGGCGGCACGCGGTGTGGTGGCCATTGCCGATATCGACACCCGGCGACTGACCCGCCTGCTGCGGACGTCGGGCGCGCAGAACGGCGCCATCATGGCCGGCCCCAATGCCAGTGCTGAGGCAGCACTTAAGGCTGCGCGTGAGTTTTCTGGTCTGAAAGGCATGGACCTCGCGAAAGAGGTCTGCACGCGCGAGCGCTACGACTGGCGCGCCGGATCGCTTGATCTCGACAGTGGAAAAATCGCGGTAGCCGATGGTCGCTTTCACGTCGTTGCCTATGACTTCGGCGTCAAGCGCAACATCCTGCGCATGCTTGCGGATCGCGGCTGCCGCCTGACCGTGGTGCCGGCGCAAACCAGCGCCGACGATGTCCTCGCGCTGAAGCCCGACGGCGTTTTTCTCTCCAACGGCCCCGGTGATCCTGAGCCCTGCGATTACGCGATAGCCGCCATCCGCCAGCTAATCGCCGAACGCACGCCGATCTTTGGTATCTGCCTCGGTCATCAGCTGCTCGGCCTTGCCGCAGGTGCGCGCACGGTGAAGATGAAATTCGGCCATCACGGCGCCAATCATCCGGTACAGGATATTGATTCTGGTCGAGTGATGATCTCCTCGCAGAACCACGGTTTCGCGGTGGATGAAGCCAGCCTGCCGGCTAACGTCCGACCGACGCATCGCTCGCTCTTCGATGGCTCGCTGCAGGGCATCGCGCTTACCGACGCGCCCGCCTTTAGTTTTCAGGGGCACCCCGAAGCGAGCCCCGGCCCGCGTGACGTCGCCCCGCTGTTTGATCGCTTTATCGACGCCATGCGCGATGCCTCGCACGCCCTTAACGAACAGGCCCGCTGAGAAGTACCCATGCCCAAACGCACCGACATTCAAAGCATCTTGGTCATTGGCGCCGGCCCGATTGTGATCGGTCAGGCCTGCGAGTTCGACTACTCCGGCGCGCAGGCCTGCAAGGCGCTGAAAGCCGAGGGCTATCGGGTCATCTTGGTGAACTCGAATCCGGCAACGATCATGACCGATCCGGATACCGCAGATGCGGTGTACATCGAGCCGATCACCCGCGCGATGGTGACGCGGATCATCGAGAAGGAGCGTCCGGATGCGCTGTTGCCGACGATGGGTGGGCAGACCGCGCTGAACTGCGCGCTTGACCTGGCGGATCAGGGCATTCTGGAAAAGTTCGACGTTGAGCTAATTGGTGCTTCGCGAGAGGCCATCCGCATGGCCGAAGATCGCGAGCTGTTTCGCGTGGCAATGGGCGAGATCGGTCTGTCATGCCCGAAAGCCGAAGTCGCGCGTTCGCTCGAGCAGGCGCTGGATATCCAAACCCGCGTCGGCTACCCAACCATCATTCGCCCGAGCTTTACGCTGGGCGGTTCGGGTGGCGGCATCGCCTACAACCGCGAAGAATTTGTTGAGATTATCAATCGCGGGCTGGACCTCTCGCCGACGCATGAGGTGCTGGTCGAAGAATCGGTGCTTGGCTGGAAAGAGTTTGAGATGGAGGTGGTGCGCGACACTGCCGACAACTGCATCATCGTCTGCGCGATTGAGAACGTTGACGCGATGGGCGTGCACACCGGCGACTCGATCACCGTTGCGCCGGCGCAAACCCTCACTGACAAAGAATATCAGCGCTTGCGCGATGCCTCGATTGCGGTGCTGCGCAAGATTGGCGTCGATACCGGCGGCTCAAATGTGCAGTTCGGTATCAATCCTAAAGACGGCCGCGTGGTGGTGATTGAGATGAACCCGCGCGTGTCGCGGTCATCGGCGCTGGCTTCGAAAGCGACCGGGTTTCCGATCGCTAAAGTGGCC
Source organism: Lysobacterales bacterium (assembly GCA_038257785.1). Classification (GTDB taxonomy): domain Bacteria; phylum Pseudomonadota; class Gammaproteobacteria; order Xanthomonadales; family Xanthomonadaceae; genus JANNWF01. The sequence goes on along the minus strand of JBBSIY010000221.1, from coordinate 891 downwards.
GCCAAGCTGGCGGTTGGCTACACGCTGGACGAGCTGCGCAATGAAATTACCGGCGGTGCGACGCCGGCCTCGTTCGAGCCATCTATCGACTACGTCGTCACCAAAATTCCGCGCTTTGCGTTCGAGAAATTTCCCGCAGCCGATTCGCGTCTGACCACGCAAATGAAGTCGGTCGGCGAAGTAATGGCGATGGGTCGCAGCTTCAGCGAATCGCTGCAGAAGGCACTCCGAGGGCTAGAGACCGGCAAGGTGGGGTTCGATCCGACCGAGCTCGATACCAGTACCGAAGAGGGCATGACCGAGCTGCGTCGTCAGCTGCGTGAGCCGGGACCCGAGCGGTTGTTCTACGTAGCGGATGCATTTCGTGTGGGCCTGACGCTGGACGATGTCTATGCGCTGTCGGCGATTGATCCGTGGTTCCTGCGGCAGATTGAATCGTTGATTGTGCTGGAAGGCGAAGTCGCTACTCAGGGCCTTGCTTCTCTTGATGCCGCGCGTCTGCGCCAGCTAAAGCGCAAGGGGTTTTCCGATGCGCGTCTTGCGCAGCTGCTTGGCACCGACGAAGCTGCGCTGCGCGCGCTGCGCCACGCATTTGGCGTGCGACCGGTCTACAAGCGCGTCGATTCATGCGCGGCCGAGTTCGCTACCGATACGGCCTATCTGTATTCGACCTATGACGAAGAGTGCGAGGCCGCACCGACGGATCGGAAGAAAATCATGGTCTTGGGCGGCGGGCCGAATCGCATCGGTCAAGGCATCGAGTTTGACTACTGCTGCGTACACGCCGCGCTGGCGCTGCGCGAGGATGGCTATGAAACCATCATGGTCAACTGCAATCCCGAGACCGTTTCGACCGACTACGACACCTCGGATCGGCTCTACTTTGAACCT
>JBBSIY010000220.1:0-6511 GCA_038257785.1 Lysobacterales bacterium | reverse complement strand
TTGCCGCGCGCGTGCGCTACGCATAGGATGCATCGAGGCCGGCTCCTTTGCTGATGGTGTTGTCTCGCAACTCCACCTTAGCATCGCGGGCCGGCTTCGCTTTCCAGATCAATCAGTTGCGCTTAAGTCAGTGCCATTCGCAGAAGCTGCTTTTCCGCGATAGCGTTGACGTGGCGCATGTTCTTCATTGCTCGCAGCTCCACATGCGTCGTGGCAGTCACCGGAGCAGGGATTTCATCGGCCTTGAGCGGTTTGGGCTTTCGATTCTTAGGGTCGGGAATACCGTGCGACGCCTTTAAAAGCGCAAACAGATCGTCGTGATCATCTGGGGTCAGAGTCGGCTTGGCAAGGAGTCGAGCAACCGCATCGCTTTGCCATGGGGCCAGCCCTTGGGTCCAGGCTAGTACTGCCTGCAGTATCGACATGAGATTCCTTTATTCGCTTATACGGCGGGCGATTCAGAATTCACTTGCGAGCGCCCGCCGGCTTGCTCGCCACTGTTCCTTCTTGCCATTGCTGTAGCTAGGTGTCAGCTCAAGGGCAGAGTTCGCACCCTTCTGCCAAATTTGGCGTAGCAGACCCGGTTGAGGTGTCGCAGGCAGGCTAAGACCGGAGCCCGATAAGGAAGAACGGGGATTTGCTTAGTTTTTTGAACCGGCAGTCATAGGTACACAACGTCAATGCAAGGCGGCTTGCATTCGCAGCATCGCCTCTTTGACCTCCCCAAATGCCATCGCTCGCGCAAGCCATTCCCCCTCCAGAAATTCTTCGGCAACTTCTTACGAGACCATCCGCAACGTTAAGCACGCCACCGAGTAAGAGGCGCTTATTCCTCAGCTTGTCGCTCACCGCCACCGCAGCCGTGTATCACACCCCTCATCAAACCGACCGCTGATCCAATGCTCCCTAGCCTGCAGCAAGGCGCGTTTGCCGGCGTCGTTGCGGGTGAAGATCAGTTCGCTGGGGCCGACGCGTTTTTGAAACACGGCGAGCAGGCTGTCGGCGTAGGTGCGATGGCTGCCTAGGCATTCGGGGACGACGAACGCGGCGCGGCCTTGGCGTAGGAGGTAGCGCGGGGTTTGTGGTAGATCGAACAGTTCGCGCAGGCAGTCGGCGAATAGCGACTCTTCCTGCGTGCACGCGCCGTCGAGTCGGCAGCGGATGCGCTGCGCGCTGATGGCTACTTCGATCTTGGCGTTGGCAGAACGAATTCGCTGAGCGTTGCGTAGGGCGAGCAGCAGGGCGTCGGCGATTTTGCCCAGGCGACGCTTCAAGAGCCGTGCGCGTATCCAGCGCAGCAGCCAGTTGCGTTCCCAGCCCAAGCCTTGAGCAAAACTCTCAGCCTGCGCCACACGTCGCAGCGGTACGCGGGTTTCCAGCAGCATGCGCTGCGGACTGCCGGAGCGATCCTGCAGCACGCGCGTCCATGATTGACGCAGCGCGTGACGATCCAGCGCTGCCGTGCACATTCGCGCGTTCAAGGCCTCGCAGTCGGCGAGGCGCAGGTGATCAGCATCTAGGGCGAGGCGCTCAATGCCGGTTTCGATCACGGTCGCTTCGGTGTCGACACCGGCAAAGGTGCGAAAGCGCTGACTGAGTCGATCAAGATCAACGCCGGCAGGCGGCGCGTGCTGATCGGCACCGTCCTGCTTGGGATGCAGGCAGGCCAGATGCCAGAGCGTGGCGGTTTTGTCGGGGTTATTCGGCTGCACGCGGATCGCGCGACCGCGCATCTGATTGCTGCGCATCGAGGTGCGGATTGAGCTGGCCAAGATCAGCGTGTTGATCGCCGGAGCATCCCATCCTTCGCCGAGCAGTGCCGCGGTGCCGATCAGCACGTTGATGTCGCCCTGCTCAAACAAGCGCGTCATCGCGGCCAGCAGCACGCCGGCTGCGCTGCCGGTCGCCTCAATACGATGGAACTCCGGCGCGTGCCAGAGTGCGGTGCTGCTCACGGCGTCCGCGGCGACGCCCATATCCGCCGTCACGCTATGCAAGGCATTGATGGCGGCTAGCGGCAGAATCAGCACGCTGCCGGTCAGCACGCCGAGGCGCACGTCAGGCAGATGCAGCCGACGCAGATGTTCGAACACGGGCACAACGCCGATGTGGCGGAACGCGGGCTCGGCTTCGCCGGGCTGCGGAAAATCTGCCTCGCGAATGTGATCGCAAAGCACCAGCGCGCGTAGCCGAATCGGCTCGCTGCGCGCTTCCAGTTCGATGATCGAGGCCACGCTATGGACTTTGTTGCGACTGCCTTCCAGCACGCGCTGCAAATGCGGCGGCGAGCGCAGATATACCTGCCGCTGCTCGACCGCGCCGATCTGGCGCAGGCGGCGGGTTAGTTGATCCAACGCAGGATTGTCTTCCGGCAGAAGCGGATCGCGTCCAAACAGAAGGCCGTTGAACAGCAGCTCCGCCCAATCGAGATGGAACATCGGCAGGCTGATCTGCTGCAGGCCAAGACTGTGCAGCAGCGCGCGGCAGTGCTCGGGCGCGGACTCGTTGAGGAAAAGCGCTAGCGCGAGCGAAAAATCGCCCTGCTTGGCGAGTACGTCGAGGTGTTGATCGGGCGCGGTCGCCAATGGATGGCTAATCAACAGATCGATCAGCTCGCGTTCCAGCATCACGACGTTTAGCAGCACGCGCACGTCGCGATCAAAGCGCTGCAGCGCCTCGGCTTCGTCCTGCGCGGGTCGGCTGAAGTAAATGAAGTCCTGATGCGGACACAGGTTGCCGGCCTTGACCAGCTCGGGCACCGACACTTCTTCGTCGAGCGGTCCGCACAGCTGAACATAGCGATTCCATTCCGCCTGCGGCACGTCGAACGGCGGCGTGGCGGTGAGTGCGATGACCCACGGCGATGACGCAAGTCCTGTCTTCAACGCGAGCAAACACTGCCACCACGCTTGACGCAGGTGGTGTGCCTCGTCGAGCGCAAGCGTGCCGAGTCCAACCGATTGCAGTGACGAAAGCAGCGCCGGCATACCGATCCGGCGCTGCGCGGCGTGCAGGCCTTGGTAAGTGCTGACGGTGAATAGCGCTGGGTGCTCTAGATCGGTAGACACCCAGTCGACATCCGCATCCGGCGGCAAAAAAGCTTCCCGCAGCCGCTGCACCCACTGATCGCGAATCGCCGTCGTCGGCGCCAATACCAAGGCAGGCCGCTGCAGTCGCCGCAGCGCTTCGAGCCCGAGGATGGTCTTGCCGGCACCCGGCGCGGCGGCGATGTGAAAGTGGCCGTCAGTCAGATGCAGATCGAACGCGTCCAGCACGCGCTGCTGGTACGGTCGCCAACGATGGCGGAATTGAAAACTATTGGGAAAGCAGGACATCAGGCGTCAGGTATTGGCGTCGACGCAGCTTAACCGCCAGCGAAAGCCATCGCACTCACTGCGCTTGATCGCAATGACCGCCGCGGATGCTTGCGCTAAAGTGCAAACGATCATCTGACGATTGGCGACGGTAGACGAATATGACCACGACTCTAATTCGCGGCGGCACAGTGGTGGATGCCGAACACAGCTATCGCGCGGACGTGCTGATTATCGGCGACACGATTGCCGCCATCGGCGAAGCGCTGGAAGCTCCGACGGGCGCGACGATCATCGACGCCAGTGATCGACTGGTCATGCCGGGCGGCATTGATCCGCACACGCATATGCAGCTGCCCTTCATGGGCACGGTTGCCAGCGACGATTTCTACACCGGCACGGCGGCAGGTCTGGCCGGCGGCACCACCAGCATCATCGACTTCGTGATTCCGAATCCGCAGCAGCCGGTGATGGAGGCGTTCAATCAATGGCGCGGCTGGGCCGAAAAATCCGCGTCCGATTATGCCTTCCACGTCGCGATCACCTGGTGGGATGAGACGGTGCATCGCGACATGGGCCTGCTTGCGACCGAGCACGGCGTGTCCAGCTTTAAGCATTTCATGGCCTACAAGAACGCCATCATGTGCGACGACGAAATTTTGGTGAACAGCTTTACCCGCTGCGTTGAACTCGGCGCGCTGCCGACCGTGCACGCGGAGAACGGCGAACTGGTGTTTCGCCTGCAGAAGCAGCTGATCGAGCAAGGCATCACCGGGCCAGAAGGTCATCCGCTTTCACGACCGCCTGCCGTCGAAGGTGAGGCCGCCAATCGGGCGATTCGCATTGCCGAGGTGCTCGGCACGCCGCTGTATGTCGTGCACAACTCAGCCAAGCAGTCGCTCGAGGCCATCGTGCGTGCGCGCAACGAAGGCCAGCGGGTGTTCGGCGAAGTGCTGGCCGGTCATTTGTTGATCGACGACTCGGTGTACTCGAACCCGGATTTCGAATTCGCCGCCGGCCACGTGATGAGTCCGCCGTTTCGTTCCAAGGAACATCAAGAGGCCCTTTGGCATGGCCTGCAGGCCGGTCATCTGCACACCACGGCGACCGATCACTGCTGCTTCTGCGCGCCGCAGAAAGCCGCCGGGCGCAATAACTTCACGCTGATTCCTAACGGCTGCGCCGGCGTTGAAGATCGCATGTCGCTGCTGTGGCATTACGGCGTCGGCAGCGGTCGCCTGACGCCGAGCGAGTTTGTCCGCGTGACCTCAACCAACGCCGCGCAGATCTTCAATCTGTATCCGCGCAAAGGCGCGGTGCGCGTCGGCGCGGATGCCGATCTGGTGATCTGGGATGCGAATGGCTCGCGCACGATCTCGGCCAAGACGCATCATCAGAACATCGACTTCAACATCTTCGAAGGACGTACGGTCACCGGCATCGCCACGCACACGTTCAGCCGCGGTCAGCTGGCGTGGATAGATGGCGATTTACGTGCCGAGCGTGGTCACGGCCGCTACCTGTCGCGACCGACGCACGCGCCCTATTTCGAGGCGAGCCGCAAGCTCAATGCGGCTGCGTGAGGTGCCAATGCTGGCGCTTTGTGGCATTGAACAACTCGCATGATTGACTGGTCCAGCGTTCCGGCGACGCCCTCGTTTGAAGGCGTTGACGCCACACGCTTCTACGCGGCGATTCAGCCGCTAGCCAAGCCCGCCGTGCTGCGCGGCTTGGTGGCTGATTGGCCAGCGGTGATCAAGGCAAACGCATCTGACGAGTCGCTGTGCGACTACCTGCGGACGCTCGACACTCACGCGTCGTGCGAGGGCTGCTTCGGTCACGCCGACATGCGCGGACGTTTTTTCTATGACGACTCGCTGACCGCGCTCAACTTTGAGCGCCGCAGCCTCAGCGTTTCCGAACTGCTGGATTTTCTCGTACAGGTAAAAGCCGCGCCGACACAGCTCTACGGCTACGCCGGCGCTGTGCGCATCAAGGAGTGCGTGCCGCAGTTTTTGCAGGACAATCCAAGTCCGCTGGTCGATCCAGCGATCGATCAGCTCAACTCGATTTGGATCGGCAATCAAACGCGAATTTCGGCGCACTGGGATCTGCCGCAAAATCTAATCTGCGCGGTGGGCGGGCGACGTCGCTACGTCCTGTTTCCGCCCGAGCAGCTACCCAATCTCTACTGCGGACCGCTGGACTTCACCCCGGCGGGTCAGCCGATCAGCTTGGTCGATTTTCATTCGCCAGATCTCGAACGTTTTCCGCGATTTGCAGAGGCAATGAAGCACGCGCAGATTGCCGAACTCGAACCCGGCGACGCACTGTATTTGCCGAGCCTGTGGTGGCATCACGCAGAGTCGCTGGATGCCATCGGCGTGATGGTCAACTACTGGTGGCGTGATCAGCCCGCCGAGGCGATGTCGCCCAAAGCCACGCTGCTGCAGGCGCTGATGACGATGCGCGACCTGCCTGCGCATGAGCGCGCCGCGTGGCGCGCGTTCTTCGATCACTACATATTTGCCGGTGCCGACGATGCCGCGCTAAACCATATTCCGCCGGCAGCGCGCGGCGTGTTGGGTGATATGACACCGGAGCTTGCAGCACGACTGCGCGCTCAGCTGGCGCGGGCACTGCAGTGGTGAACCATGCGCCGCGCTCAGGTCAATAAATCCCAAGCAAAGGGTGCGTCTGCACGCATGCGACCCTGCGTCGAAATCGCTGAAAGCTCGCGCCAATGACTGACTCGAACACCCGCACCGGAGGCGAACCGAACGCGCGACCCAACGGCGATCGCTGGCTGCTCGTCGGCAATCTGATCACCCTCCTCTTGGCGCTGCAACAAGGCTGGAGCCTGACCGACCTGCTGCTGCCGTTCTGGATGCAGAGCGTGGCTATCGGCGTGCTGCAGGGCATACGCATGATGAAGCTCACATCCTTCTCAACCGAAGGCTTCACCTCCAACGGCGGACGCGTACCGGAAACAGCCGCAGGCAAGCGATCGACGGTGTGGTTCTTCGCTGCGCATTACGGCTTTTTTCACCTCTTCTATTTGATCTTTATCATTGCCGTTGCATCGCAAGAATTTGCCGGCGAAGGCGCAGTGGAATCTGCTGCGGGCACTGGCCGCTGGTATCTCGCCTGCGTGGCTGCGCTGGTGTTCGCTGAGATCGTCGCCCACCGCGACGACG
>JBBSIY010000219.1:0-6518 GCA_038257785.1 Lysobacterales bacterium | reverse complement strand
GGCACGATCTGCGCTTCTAATGAGACCGGCAACAGCCGTGGACTCATGTCGATGTCGCGGTACTTCGCCATGCTCGTTCTCGCTTGCTGGGGCAGATGTATTCCAGCAAGATCAGCAGAGTTTTTCTACAGCCTCGTTAGGAACGTGGAGATCGTGCGGCTGCTGTCTCGCTAGGGCTTCACTTCCCGGCGTCTTGCCCATTTGAGCCGATAACGCCGCAGGCAATCCTGTCCCCTGAGGCGCCCGACGGCTGGCTGGTGTAGTCGTCCGGCAGAGCGTGCACCAACACGGCGCGACCGCTGATGTCGGTCAGCGCGCCGCCGCCCAGCGTTAGTCCGTCAACGCTGACGTCGACATTTACGATGCCCTGCGAATCAGCCCGCAGATTGGGCAGATCACCGGCGTGATGTGGCGCATGTTGTGGGCTGCCGTGCGCTACATCCTCGGGGTTGAAGTGAGCGCCCGCGGAGGCAAAATCGGCCGCGCTGCAATCGCCAACTTCATGCACGTGAAAGCCATGCTCGCCGCTCGGCTCTAAGCCTTCGATTCGGCCAACGAAGCGCACGCCATCCGCTTGTTGCGAAGCCGTAAGTTGTCCAGCGATTGCGCGTCCTTGCACAGACATCATCGTCACCTGTGCGCTTGCTCCCGGCGACATGGTTTCCGCCGCAGAGGCGACCGGCACCGCAGGCTCGCTCATAGCAGGTGCATCTGAGGAGACTACCGGCTGCACGGGCTTTTCACGCTGGTCGCAAGCGGTCAAGACGGCCGCAGCCAGCACGCAAACACTAATTGGCTTGAGGATATTCATAAGCTTCTCCTGAGGAAACATTCTGTAGGTGAGAGAGGGTTGTATTGCTAGCAACCTGGTGACGCGACGGCCTGCTGTGGCCGGTTCTTTATCTGTTGTATTCGGTCGATAGCGCCGTTTAACGCAGGCGGTGTGTCGCCTAGTAAAAACCACAACTGGAAACATTGACGCATTGAATTTAGCTGACCACTCAACAGCACGGCTTCACGAGCGATCGTTTCACTCACCGCCTTCGCGATCAAGCGCCTTGCATGCTGAGATGTACACAACCCATGCATCTCGCACGAGCGCCGCTGTTGGCTGATCGAGCTACACGCCGATGATAAGTACTCAGAAGCATGACGCGTGCCACCCATCCTCGTGGCACGAGGCTTGCTCGTTGAGCTGCATAGCGACACCGACGCCTTCAGCAGAAGGATGACGACGAGTTGTCCACCATGACAACGCTACCCTGATGCACACCTTCGCAAAGGAGCATGCATATGAACGTACGCCACGTCTATCTCACTGACTCGATGGAAGTCGCGGAACGCTGCGTCACTGCCGCTCGCGTCGCCGGGCTGCCCGACGACCAAATCGCGCTGGTCGCAAGCGACGATGTAGCCATGAATGAACTGAGCGACGACCTCAAACAAACGTCGGCGACTGACTTCATCCCTGCAACGATGCGTGGGGCCGTTGGCGGCGGTGCCGCTGGGCTGGTTGCAGGGCTGGTCGCCGCCTCCATTCCGAGCTTCGGGATTACCTTGGCCGGCGCGGGCCTGGTCGCTCTGGTGGGGACTGCGGTCGGCACATGGAGCTCAGCTATGGTGGGTGCATCCATTCCAAATGAAGTGCATCGGAAATTTGAGGAGCAAATCGAGAATGGTGGCGTGCTGGTGGTGCTCGACGCAGCAGAAGAGCGTATGGCAGTGATTGACGACCTGATGCGTCAGCAAGGCGCATCGCGATTTGACTACGAGGTTGCCAGCGCACTCACGTGATGCGCGAATCAGCGGATCGAATGCTGCCTACGCGGTAGCCGCGCGCTTCCGGCGGTCGCCACGTAAAAACGTCAGCGTCGCCTGCTCAAGCTGGCGCGGATGTGCGACATCGGAATGCGAGACGAGACCATGCAGCTTGCCGCTCTTCCGGTCGTCTATCACGCGCGGATGGATGCAGGACTTGCGGCAAACCGTCGGCGTGTTGCGAGCGATACTGCTTTCGTCCGCGCATCCCAGCCGATAGCCTGCAATTGTCCACGCGGATTGGCGAAAATCCAGACACCCTTGTACGCAGGCGGAATGAGGAGCTGGCGAATGCGTGCACGTGTCTCCGCGTACGTCACGCGGTGGCCGTCGGCATCGCGATAGAAAAAACGCTTCCCCGCGCGCCGTCGCTCGATCCCTGAAGCATCGTCGCTGACGTGGATTAAACCTGCGCGGCGCGCCTCAGATTGTTCCTCAGTCATCGTGCTCGTCTCGAAACGTAAATCAATCGGCGCAGCGTGGTTTGGAGGCCTACATCTGTCGACACAGCGGGCTTATGCAGGAATCAGGTCTGCTCAACTTCGCGCGCCAAAGCCGGCCATTGCAGCATCACGGCGTTTCGCTCAAGGCTCTTGAATCTGTTGCCCGTCCCTCCCTGTAATTCGCGCAGTGAGAGCGCTTGGCGCACGCCTGCGAACCTCGGAAACCGGCTCGCGGTAATCCCCGATGCCAATCAGTGGCAGACTCCAAGCACAACGCAAGCCCGCCCCTTCGACTCAAACCGAGGCAGTCACCGATGCTCCTAAAATTCGGCCGCCTTTTGGCCAATCCCCTGTCCGTTGCTCTAGTCTTAATGCTTGTTCTTGCTGGGTGCGGCAAGCAAGTCACAAGCGTAGGAATGTCGGCAGAACGCGGCGTGCAAGGGCTGACTGAGACAGACGACTTTCTCGCCTACGAACATCACGTGTGGATAGAACTTCCCGCCGCTAGTCTTGATGCGCAAATTCGCTCCGTTCGCGATGCCTGCCAAAGCGGCACGCATGGACGCTGCAGCTTGATCGAGCACTCGCAGGCATCGGGCGTGCGCGCCAGTGGAAAAGTAAAGCTTCGCATCGCACCTGCCGGCGTTGAGGCGATGGTGGGTGTAGCCGCAATCGGCGGCGAACAAACGCGACGCAGCACGCAGGCCGAAGATCTGGCCCAAGCTGTAGCCGATACCACGCGGCAGCTCGACCAGCTCAAATTGCAGCGCGTGTTGCTGCTTGAATTCCAGCAGCGGAAAGACCTTGGCGTCGCCGACATGCTCAGCATCGCGCGCGAGATGGCGGCCGTTGAAACCAGCCTTGCTAGTGCCGAACGCGACGCGGCTCAGCAAACGTTGCGGCTGCAAACGAATCTTCTGACCATCGAGTTCAGCACGCCCAGCGAACCCGCCTCGCGTACCGCCCGACTTCGCGACGCACTCAGCGGCTCGCTTGATTCCAGCGTCGACGGATTGGCGCAAGCCATCGAAACATTTGCCTACGTGCTGCCGCTCCTGCTGTTCGGGTTTCCGCTTGCCTTGCTGTGGCGTTGGCTGTGGCGCAAGGCAACGCGCTAAGCGGTCGATGGCGAAATGCCAAATGCTGTGCGACGCCTCGACATCGCGTCACATCGTCGGTGGCAGAATGAATCTTGGACATCACCCGGAATAACACCACCGACATGAATAACCCCGACTACGTTCCGCCGAAAATCTGGACACCGTCCTCTCCGAACGGCGGCAGGTTTGCCAATATCAATCGGCCAACGGCAGGCGCGACGCACGAGAAGGCGCTGCCGGTCGGTCGCCATCCGCTGCAGCTGTACTCGCTGGCCACGCCCAACGGTGTAAAGGTCACGCTGATGCTCGAGGAGCTCCTGGCGCTGGGCCATCGCGGTGCTGAGTACGACGCCTGGCTGATCAACATTCAAGAGGGCGAGCAGTTCAGCAGCGGGTTCGTCGGGGTCAATCCAAATTCTAAGATTCCTGCACTGCTTGATTGCAGTGGAGCGACGCCGGTACGGGTATTCGAATCGGGCGCGATTCTGCTCTACCTCGCCGAAAAATTCGGCGAGCTGCTGCCCAGCGCTCCGACGGCACGCGCCGAATGCTTGTCTTGGCTGTTTTGGCAGATGGGCAGCGGCCCGTTCCTTGGCGGCGGATTCGGTCATTTCTATGCCTACGCGCCGAGCAAGATGCAGTATCCGATTGATCGGTTTGCGATGGAGGTCAAGCGTCAGCTCGACGTGCTTAATCAGCGTCTGTCGGAGCATGCCTTCGTTGCTGGCGACGACTACAGCATCGCCGATATCGCTATCTGGCCGTGGTACGGCGCGCTGGTGCGCGGCGTCCTCTACGACGCTGCCGAGTTTCTGCAGGTGCATGACTACACCCACGTTGTGGCCTGGGCCGAACGTATTGCCCAGCGTCCAGCCGCGCAGCGCGGTCGGATGGTCAACCGCAGCTGGGGCGAACCCGAAACGCAGCTTCATGAGCGTCACGACGCTGGCGATTTTGAGCGCAACACGCAGGACAAGCTCGCAACACAGGCGACATGATCACCCTCTACGATTTCGCCCTTGCACCCAGCCCGCGCCGCGCGCGGATTGTGCTAGCCGAAAAGAACATTCCGCACGAAACCGTGCAGGTGAATCTGCGTTCCGGCGAGCACATGGGCGACGCCTTTCGCGCGATCAATCCGCAGTGCACCGTGCCGGCCTTGCGACTCGACAGCGGCGAACTGCTAACCGACAACGCAGGCATTGCTGCCTGGGCTGAGGCCACTGTCCCCGAGCCGCCGCTGATGGGCCGCACGCCGTTCGAGAAAGCGGAGATTGCCAGCTGGCAGTCGCGCATTGAGATCGAAGGGCTGTACGCCATCGCCGAAGCGCTGCGCAACGCCAATCCAGCCATGATCAACCGCGCCCTGCCCGGCCCGATCAACTACGAACAAATTCCTGCGCTCGCCGAACGCGGCCTGATCCGAACGCAGCAGTTTTTCGACACGCTCAATCAGCGACTCGAAGGCCGCGGCTTTATCGCTGGCGACGGCTTCAGCATTGCCGACATCACCGCGATTGTCTGCGTCGACTTTGCCAAGGTGATCAAACAGCGTCCCGCTGATCACCACGCAAATCTGCTGCGCTGGCAGGCCGCGCTGTCGCAACGGCCGTCGATGAAGCTATAAGGCGGCATCGCCCGACTAACGGCAGATCGCGGCTACGTGGAGCGCCTTCAGGGCCGTAACAGTCATACACCTGCGCAGCGAGCATCAAGAAAGCGGTCATCCCAAGGTGACCCCCGTTTGCAAGCGACAGACGGGCTGTTGATCAAATCTCCTCTGTCCGAATGTCACTCCCCGGTACGGAACATTCCAACTCACCCTCTGCGGTCTCAATCGCCGATTTGATCGAGCATTAGGCCGTCAAACAGTTTCTGCCTCAAACAACCTGTTGTGCTGCCGCCGCCGTCGGTCCGTCAGACTGGTGGTGTCCGGAAGCAGCGATTAGGATTGAGGCCACGGTAACGGCGATGAATCTATGAACAAACCACGCCACTTTTCGATGATTCGAGAGTTTTTTCTCGCCGACTGGTTCACGCTGGCCAACGCTGCCTGCGGAACCGGTGCGGTATTGGCGCTGATGGGCTCGCTGCAATCGGACAGTCGCCAGCGCATGCTGCTGGCGGGGTTTCTGATTCCCCTCGCCCTGATGTTCGACGTGCTCGACGGCCGCATCGCGCGCTGGCGTCATCAGCAGTCGTCCTTGGGGCGAGAACTCGATTCATTGGCCGATGTGATCTCCTTCGGCGTCGCTCCAGCGGCGTTCGCCTATGCCGCGGGCATGCAGGGCGGCTGGGATGTCGCGGTGCTGGTATGTTTTGTCGCCTGTGGCGTCAGCCGATTGGCGCGCTACAACGTTACCGCCGAATCGATGTCAGCCACCGCAGGCAAGGTCACATATTTCGAAGGCACGCCCATCCCGAGCAGCGTGCTGCTGGCACTGATGCTGACCGCCGCCGCGTGGTTCGGCGCTACAGGGCCCGCTCTGTGGTTTGGTGTGTGGCAACTCGGGCCTTGGAAGCTGCATCCGCTGGTGCTGCTATTTGCGCTTTCTGGATCGCTGATGATCAGTCGAACCCTGCGGATCCCCAAGCTGTAGGTCTGATCGTCGCCTAAACGAAGCGCGCAGCGGAACGCCACTGGATCGACTAGGGCTTCAGGCGAGTGGTCGAGGCTTTCGTGGTGGTCATGCCGAAAGCGTTTGGCTGTCGCCTCGATACTCAATGGAAGCACCGGCTTCGCGTTGCATTTTGCATCATGCAAATGGCAATAGCGTCGGCCAACCGACATGCGGTGGAGCATGCCCACCCCGCAGCCGTGAAGCATAAGTGACTGATTTTGATGGCCAAGTAGAATTGGCACGAGTTTTGAATTAGTTCTCCCGGGCTTCGACAATCGAAGTTTTCATTCTACGGAGAACACTATGACCAAGATCAACAGCCTCACCGCCGCCATTCTTTCGACCGCGCTTCTTTTTTCCGCGTCGAACGCGGCGTTTGCTGACGACCATATGGCGAAGAAAGACGCGACCAGCGAAACCGACTCGGCCCAGCCCGGCACCGATACATGGATCACCACCAAGGTGAAAGCCGATCTGCTTGCCACCGACGGTGTCGAAGGCACCAAGATTAACGTCACCACCATCAATGGTGTGGT